>NZ_JAUBPW010000007.1:0-139666 GCF_036700965.1 Microcoleus sp. Pol8_D6
TTTTACTCGGCATTGACTTTTCATAAATATGGTTATATTGTATAATACAATATGCGTTTTAAATGCACAACAGCTTAGTATTTTTTATAAACCTGCGAATACCAACCTCACCAGATTCAGAACTCTCAATACAAAATCTAGACATCAACGATAACAACGGTAACTAAAATTTTGCCACAATTCAACAGATTGGTAGGGTGTAGCGACTAAAATCAGGAAGCGCGATCGCACTTTTACCCGATCGCGCGGGGCGATCGCACACTGCATTTCTCAAAAAAGGGCGATCGTACTTCTATTGTGCTACGATTCAATGAGAGCGTCAGTCACTAAAAAACATGGCAACAATTACCCTTCAAATTCCCGACGAACTGGCTCAACGTCTAGAACCTCTGCAAAATCGCTTGCCAGAATTGCTTTGGGAACTTCTAGAACTAACTAAAAAGCCCACAACTATCGAGCAGGAAATCACCACTCATAGTGGGGATATTCCTACAGTTTATCAAGAAATCCTTGACTTTTTGATAAAGAGTCCAATTCCACAAGACATTGTTAATTTCAAGGTTTCACAACAGGCTCAGACACGCCTCCAAACTTTGCTTGAGAAAAACCGCGAATCGACCCTAAATCCAATGGAAATAGCAGAATTAGATGTTTACGAACAGCTAGAACATCTGATGATTTTACTAAAAGCCAGAGCCTATTCAGCGACTTGATAAATGACTTCTAGTTTAATTCCTGCCGAACTCCGCAGATTAGTTATTGAAAGAGCTTCAGGACACTGTGAATATTGCCGGATTCATCAAGATGTTTCAATCTACAGCCATGAAGTAGACCATATCATTGCCTTAAAACATGGGGGTCAAACTCGTGCTGAGAATCTCGCTCTTTCTTGTTTATCTTGTAACCGCTATAAAGGTTCCGATCTAGCTACTATAGACCCAATTAATGACGAAATTGTCCCTTTGTTTAATCCACGCCGTCTGGTATGGGACGAACATTTTGTTCTTAATGATGGCAGAATAGAAGGCATCACTCAGATTGGTCAAGCTACTGCAAGATTACTCAAACTCAATGCTCCAAATCGCATACTTGAGCGTCAAGTTTTGATTAATCAAGGACGGTATCCATAAACATTGAATTTGAGTTATAAAAGTATGAATAAAAGTTGAACTACAATTATGCCCAATATTTACATTATTGGCAGCCCTAACGGTTCAGGTAAAACTACAGTTTCCCTGAGATTATTACCCTATTTTTTAGAATGTTTGGAATATGTAAATGCAGATGCGATCGTGGCCGGAATGTCCTAATTCACTGCTGAGTCAGTCGCCATCCTCGCAGGACGCTTAATGATACAAAGACTGCGAACTTTATCAGACTCTGACACGGATTTCGCCTTCGAGACAACTTTAGCCGATCGTAACTTCGCTCGATTCCTGAGAAACTGTAAAACTAAAGGCTACACAATGAACCTGGTTTATTTCTGGCTGCAATCTCCACAAATCCCAATTGAACGGGTGCAACCCTGAGTTGAAAGTGGCAGACATTCTCTTCGCGAAATCGACATAATTTCTCTCATATTGCTTTTCAGATAAATCGACCCTGGTTTTTTCAAATAAAGCCGTGAAGCGCAGCTATTCCCTAGGGCATCGCCCAACCTCAGACCGAAGTCATCAAATAACCAATAACCACTAACAAATAAAAGAACTAATGTCAAGAGTGTTTTTTCGGAAATATTAAAACTTAAATAAAAATTGCTATCGACATTTGCGAATTATAGCACTTTGTTCAAACTATTTGAAAATGCTAAGTTAATTAAAGATTTGATAAAAGTGACGCATAAGTATTTACATTGGCGATCGCAATTTTGTTATTCTATTAGTAAGTTTCATTCGAGCGACTGAATTTTTGTACTCCAGTCCTACCCCTAAACAGAACGGCAGTTTCCACAATGAGAATTTTAGTCACAGGCGGTGCGGGTTTCCTCGGTTCCCACCTAATCGATCGCTTAATGGCCCAAGGACACGAGTTAGTCTGCCTGGATAATTTTTACACCGGGACTAAACGCAATATCCTCAAATGGCTGGACAACCCGTATTTTGAGCTGATCCGCCACGACATCACGGAACCGATTCGGTTAGAGGTAGATCAGATTTATCATCTGGCTTGTCCCGCTTCCCCCATACACTATCAGTACAACCCTGTCAAGACAATTAAAACAAACGTCATCGGCACGATGAATATGTTGGGATTGGCAAAACGGGTAAAAGCAAGATTTTTTCTCGCTTCCACTTCCGAAGTGTACGGAGATCCTGATGTCCACCCGCAAACAGAAGATTATCGCGGCAACGTTAATTGTATAGGAATTCGCAGTTGTTATGACGAAGGCAAGCGAGTAGCTGAAACCTTATCTTTTGATTACCACCGTCAAAATGGAGTAGACATTCGAGTTGTGCGAATCTTCAATACCTACGGCCCCCGGATGTTGGAAAATGACGGCAGAGTAGTAAGCAATTTTATTGCTCAAGCTTTGCGAAACCAACCGCTGACTGTATACGGCGACGGTTCCCAAACACGTAGTTTTTGCTACGTTTCTGATTTGGTGGAAGGATTTATTCGTTTGATGAATAGCGACCAAATCGGGCCGATGAATTTGGGAAATCCCGGCGAATACACTATATTGGAACTGGCACAAAAAATTCAAAACGCGATTAATCCAGGGGCAGAAATTATCTTTAAACCGCTGCCCGAAGACGATCCAAAACAGAGACAACCGGATATTACTCGTGCTAAAAATTGGTTGGGGTGGGAGCCAACTGTGCCGCTGGATCAAGGTTTAGAGTTGACTATAAAGGATTTTCGGGCTCGCATCGAGGGAAACCAAAAGTAGAGACTGGGAGAGTGAGGGATGGAAAAAATCTTCCCAATTCCCAATTCCCAATTCCCAATTCCTACCTGATTTATTTACTAGCTTTGAGGAGATTTCTATGCACGTTTGCGTCATCGGTACAGGATATGTTGGCTTAGTCACCGGCACTTGTTTGGCCCACATCGGCCACCACGTGATTTGCGTAGACAACAACGAAGAAAAAGTTAAATTAATGAAGTCGGGACAGTCGCCTATTTTTGAACCTGGACTGTCTGAATTAATGTCTTCTGCATCTGCGTCTGGCAATCTAGAATTTACTTCGGATTTAGCAGCAGGAGTGGCTCACGGGGATATTTTGTTTATTGCCGTGGGGACGCCTCCATTGCCTACTGGGGAAAGCGATACTCGCTACGTGGAAGCGGTTGCTCGTGGCATTGGAGCTCACCTCGACGGCGATTACAAAGTAATCGTAAACAAATCGACAGTGCCCATCGGTTCGGGGGATTGGGTGCGAAGAATTGTACTAGACGGTTTAGCAGAACGTCAAAAGCCTCAAAGCGGTGAGGGCGCTACTGGTGAGGAAGTCGCAGCAAAAACAGGTGTTCAATTTGATGTGGTTAGCAACCCGGAGTTTTTGCGGGAGGGCTGTGCTGTTTTCGATACTTTTAATCCCGATCGCATTGTTCTTGGCAGCAACTCTCAGCGGGCTATGGATATGATGCTACAGTTATATCGGCCGATTGTCGATCGCAAGTTTGCAGAAAATCCGTCTTTGCCGGAGGTTCCTGTGGTGATGACTGATATCAGTTCAGCGGAGATGATTAAGTACGCAGCTAATGCTTTTTTAGCTACGAAGATTAGCTTTATTAATGAAGTTGCTAATATTTGCGATCGCGTCGGTGCAGATGTTAGTCAAGTTGCCCGAGGTATCGGCTTAGATTCACGGATTGGCAACAAGTTTCTCCAAGCTGGCATTGGTTGGGGCGGTTCTTGTTTCCCCAAAGATGTCTCGGCTTTAGTTCACACGGCTGAGGATTACGGTTACGAGGCGCATTTGCTAAAAGCGGCCGTGGAAGTTAACGAACGCCAGCGGTTGATTGCTATTGAAAAGTTGCAGCACGTTTTGAAGATTCTCAAAGGTAAAACCGTCGGACTTTTGGGTTTGACTTTCAAGCCGGATACTGACGATTTGCGAGATGCTCCGGCGCTGAATTTAATCGAGAGTTTGAACCGATTGGGAGCGAAAGTTAAAGCTTACGATCCGATTGTTTCTCAAACGGGGATGCGTCACGGTTTGTCGGGAGTTTTGGTAGAAACTGACCCGGAAAGGTTGGCAGACGGTTGCGATGCTTTGGTGTTGGTGACTGACTGGGAACAGTTTCGTAATTTAGATTACGAGAAAATGGCAAAGTTGATGAATCATCCGGTGATGATTGATGGCCGCAATTTCTTAGACAAGAAGGCTTTAGAAGCGGCTGGTTTCCAATATGTGGGGATTGGAAGGTAAAGGGTGAGCGTGAAGTTGCGATCGCGATTATATCTTGAGGATAGCGATCGCAACTTATCCGTTAGGTAAGAATTCAGGCTGAGAGGGTGACAACCGAGGGAAAACCCAGACGGGGCAATTGTTTGAGATAATGGAGAAGTCGTAAAAAAGCGAGTGGCTTTGGGAGCCACCCCACAAAAAATACTAAAGACATTATACCAAAAGTTATTACGAATCAACTTGAGCGAGAGTCAAGCACTCACCTTAGAACTCTTAGTTCTGATGCTTCAAAGCCATCGACAAGTCAGATTATCAAGATTGGCTAACATCTTTCCACAACCGATTCAATACAATATTCGCGTCTGAAGTCTCCAGCGATTTCTTAAGCTCCCCCAGCTTGCGGCCAAGTTGCTGTGGTTTCCTATAATCAAAGTGGCTTTAAAGTCTGAATTTAGAGAGCAAAGATTTAATAGAGCGCAACGGAGAAACCGTTCAAAATTAACATTCTCAACTAAAAAATATGTAGCCGTTGCTCTCGAAAGAACTCAATGGCCAGACCGCAATCTAATCATAGTCACGATAATTTGGGGCAATCATGCTTTGGAATAAAAAATCAATAACTTGATGAATTATTATATATAATCAAGAACAAGGCTAGATCGCTGAGTTTACCAAAACACCCGAGCAACTTGCAACAATTTTTTTATTACCGTACACTATTTTACCTTTAAACCCACGTTTTATTCGAGTTCAATTGACTCTAAAATGAAGAAGTTTTATAACTCTTTATCAGAGAAGGATAAAAGAAGGTATGTAGGGATAGAGGCTCAAAAATTGGGCTGGGGTGGAATTAGCTATATAATACGACTTTGGGGATGTAGTCGCAATACCGTGGTTCATGGAATTGAATATTTAAAAAAAATGGAGCAACAGATAGAGACAGTCAATAATTCAAGAATTATAAATTGTGGCGAGGGGAGAAAAAGTATTTTTTCTAGCCAAATCGGAATTGATGCCGCATTTTTATAAATTTTAAAATTTGCGACAGCCGGAGACCCAATGAATGAGTTAATTTAAGGGACTAATTTAACACATAAAGAAATAGCTTAGGGACTGAAGTCGGTCGGATTTATTATCAGTCTTCCCTAGTAAATAAACTCTTAAAAAAGCATGGATATGTCAACCAAAAAGCACAAAAAAAGCAAACAATAGGAAAGGAACTAATAAAAATCGTAATGCTCAATTTTACAATATTGCCATGCTCGACACACAGTATGGAGAAGCAGGCAATCCCATTATTAGTTTTGATACCAAAAAGAAAGAAATTTTAGGTAATTTATATCGTCCTGGTACTCTTTATACAACCGAACCTGTCATTACTTTAGACCATGATTTTTGGAGTTTAGGTTGCGGGAAAGTGATTCCACATGAAATTTACGATTGCCAAAAAAATCGAGGGTACGTAACATTAGGTAACAGTAAGGAGACCAGTGAATTTGGTTGTGAATCCATCAAACACTGGTGGAACAATTATGAAAAAGCTACCTATCCTAATCCCAATTTGATTTGAGCTAAGTGTGATGGTGGCGGCAGCAATAATGCTAATCATTATATCTTTAAACAATATTTACAAAAGTTAGTATATAAAATCGTAATTGATCTCAAAATGGCTCATTATCATCCCTATATATTTAAATATAATCCCATTAAACATCGACTCTTCCCTCATATTACCAGAGCTGGTCAAAGAGTATTTTTTACAAGTCTAAATTTAGTCAAGAGTCTCATGGAAAAAACTCACACTAACTAACGATGGTCTATCTGTAGTTGTAAATGTGGCAGATAAAATCTATAAAATTGGTCAAAAGGTGACTGATGATTTCAAAAAAAACAGAAAAATTGTTTTTGATGAATATTTACCCAAATGCAATTATCGAGCCGTACCTAAACTCACTCATTAATCAAGTTATTAATTTTTCATTTCTTAGCAAAACATGAACGCAACCTGAAAAAAAAGCAGCAAAAATTACCCAGAAAGGAGAAAAGAAGCAAGTCTAGAAATAAAGCCAGGAAACTGGTTGCTAGGGTTCACGAACGAATTAGCAATGTCCGTCAAGACTACTTACATAAGCTACCATTGAAAGCTTGTTGACGATCACCAAGTCATCGTAGTCGAAAGTCTCAACACAAAGGGCATGGTTCGTAACCACAAACTAGAAGAGAGCAATTTCTGATGTAGGTTGGAGGATGTTTGTCAATTTCTTGCAGTACAAACTAGACCGTGAAGGTAAAGTGTTGGTAGAGATTTACCGATGCTTCCCTAGCTCGAAACTCTGTTCAAACTGCCACTATCAGGTGAGTGAAATGCCATTAGATGTTAGGGCCTGGACTTGTACTAGTTGGGGTACCCATCACGATAGAGATGGCAACGCTTCAGCAAATATTAGAGCAGAAGGACTCATAATGCTATCAGTCTTGGGAAGCAGGACTGCTGAGTAGAGGAGGGGATGTGAGTCCGAGACTGGGACGCAAGTCTAAGTTGACCCAATCCCCGTTGAAGTCAGAATCACGCTGTACCTTTATGTCAGCGCTGGGTAGTTCACGAAAACAGGACGCTCTCCGTTCTATGTGAAAATCATAAAGATCTTGTAAAGACACCGCAAATACTTAGTAATGTTTGACGGTCTGTGGCAATATTTAAGTAGAATTACGTAATCAATAAGTCGGACAGCGGCAGGCTGGCAAATTAAGTAACTCCCTGCTCTGTTGCCGGAGTGGTAAACTTTTGCCAGTCTAGTAGAAAAAGGGTTGCTATGAATCAGCAAATATCAGCTCAATCGCAAAAGCTTTTACTCCAAATTGGCAGAAATATTCGTCGCACCTTGGATCTCAATACCATCTGGCAGCAAACAGTTAACAGTCTGGGAGAAACACTAGGCGTCAGCCGCTGTATCCTTTGTCCCTATGAAAGTTCTAGCCTGCAAGTCAAAGTAGCTGCTGAATACTGCCAAGAACCATTTTTACCCATGCTGGGAATGGAAATCTCGCTCACAGCAGCACCTCATTTCCTTCAAGCTCTAGCCACCCTCGAACCGGTGGTAGTAGAGTCCTTTGCAGCCAATGACTCTTTTGGGCCGCAGTCGCTGCTAGTGGTGGCTACCGCTTACCAAGAGCAACCTAACGGCATAATTAGCTTGCATCAGTGCAAAGGTCGATCGTCGGGAAAGGGTAAGACCGATCGACTTTGGACTCAATCCCAGATCGAATTCGCACAAGAACTTGCCGAGCAAGTAGGAAGTGCGATCGCCCTTGCTACCCTCTACCAAGAGCGCACCAAGCGAGTACAAGGACTATCCCAGCTCAAAAAGCAATTTTTGTTGAAGGCGTCCCACGAGCTCCGCACTCCCCTAAATCACATCATCGGCTATCTACAACTAACCATAGACGACCAAGCTGACAATCCCATAGAGGAGAGAGATTTTATCCAAGAAGCTCACCGTTCGGCTATCCACCTTTCTCAGGTAATTTCCAATATTTTAGATTACATTGAGTTAAGTGAAGCTTGCCAAACTCACGCAGAGTTAGCCACTTTCAGGAGTCAGGAAAAATCGGGGCATCAGTAAACCTTCTAGTGGCGTATTTAACAAGTCTAATATTTACGTTCCCACAAGTTTTACCAGGAAAAACCTGACACTTTATCGATAGATTCCCTCAATAAATTCGATAGCTGGTTCATCAATTATTTTTAGGGAATTATAGTTTTACACAGTACAGCATAGCAACTACTACACGTAGTAAGCTGTCGAGCATTTAAATTACATATTGTCTGTTCCCCGTTTCCCCTTTCCTGTTCCCTTTCACCAAATCCTCACACCCTATTTAAATGCACAACAGCTTAGCGCGGTGTATTTATCATATTATGTCCGCTCGAACGACTCACATCAAATAGGTTATTTGACCGGAAAGGATATTGCAAGCATAAGATTACACTTTTGCACTGTTAATGCTTTTAACTTGTGCTTGATAGAATTACCCGCCGCCCTTTTTTTTCGGAGTTTTTGGAGGGCTGACATAGCGCGCCCAAAAAGGTTCCTCCATATCTTTCATCGCTGCTAGTTTTTGGCGCTCTTCCTCTATGCGCTTGCGTTCTGAAAGATTAGAAAATATGTTGATACTGCCGACAGTCTGGCCGCCCGCATCTCGCACACGCGCGGCCCAAAGCCAAACATTGATCGAACTACCATCTTTTTTCAACAAAGATATTTCCAAACCGTTTTGCGGTTTGCCATTAGACGCAGACTTTAGCAGCGCGTAAAAATCTTGCTTTTGGCCTTCAGGAATATTCGGTAAAGGTTTTCCTAAAACCTCAGCCGCAGTCCAGCCAAAAAGTTGTTCGGCGGCGCGGTTCCAAACAACGGTATTGCCGTCATTGCTGGTACAGTTAATCGCCAGTGGCGCCGATGCTATCTGGGCTTGCAAAACTTGGTTAACGAGTTGTAGTTTCAATTCTACTTGCTTGCGATCGGTAATTTCCTGACAAGCACCCCACAAACGGACAACCCGTTCAGCAGTTTTGTCCCACACCACTTGCCAGTAGTCCCGCACCCAGCGCACCTCGCCTTTTTGATTAATAATGCGATACTCATTAGCTCCAGTGCGGCTGAAAGTACAGCCTTCTAACTGTTTAATTAACATTTCCCTATCGTCTGGATGAACGAGTTCAGAGTTCCACCAACCAAACGATTCTAATTCTTCAGGAACGCAACCGGTGCAGCGCTCAAAAGCTTCTGTCACCCACTCGCAGGCGAACTTGCCGTCGGGCTGCCCCTTAAAAGAATAGGCAAAATCCGAAGTAATTTGCGACATAACTCTGTAGTGAAGTTCCGACTCTCGGACTGCAATTTCCGCTTGCTTTCGTTCCCCTATTTCCCGCGAATTAATTATAATTCCCTGCACGCTAGAATCGTAAAGCAAACTGTTACCTATCGACTCCATGTAGATCCAAGAACCGTCAGCATGGCGTTTCCGATATTCAATTGTCCCCCCAATTCCGGGAGCTTCTAACAACTTACCAAAATACGTCTGCCAAGCCAGCAAATCGTCTGGATGGATTAACTCGCCATGAAATTTGCCAATTCTTTCTTCGGGATTGTAACCCAAAAGCCGCTGTAGAGATCCGCTGTGGTATCGAACTCGTCCGTCGGAGCCAATAATGCTAATTAGATCCGGAGAATTACGCAGCATAGCTTGCAGTTTGGCTTCACTTTTAGTTAATGCTTGATTGTCCCTGCGATGCTGGCTGATTTGTTTTTCCAACTGCTCCCGTAGCTGTCTAATTTGCCCTACTTGCTGGGCTACAGTGCGTTCCAATAGGCGATTATTTTTTTCAAGTTCAACCAGCTTTGCGGCGTTATTTGTGGCGCTTTCAAACAAGCGGCTGCCTGCCATTTCTTGTAGAGAATTTGATAAATTTTCCAAAATTGTTGTAAAAATTGCCTGTTGGGGGTGTGGCAATTCCCTAGCTTGTTCCTGCAATGTTTCTAAGTGTTTGTAGACAGTTTCTAGCATTTTATTAAGGGGGGAATCTAATAGTTGCCTGCGGGTGCAACCCCTAAAAAGCGGACACAAGTTTTTTCAACATAACCCATAACTAAGACTGGTGTCTGGCGATCGACCCATCGCCCTCTCAATAAGCACGCATTTTGGGACTTTATCTTCAAATCATAGCAACCGATAGAGAAAGTAAATTCTTGTTGCGCCCTAATTGCCAGCCCAGCCCCACCCCCAAGAAGTGCTCGCCAGGAGTGCGGGTAACTCCCCTACCCAGTGAATGTGGGGCTTCTCGCGGTTAAGCTAAACTAGATGGGTGTCAAGAGAAAGAGGGATTTATGACAGAGCAAGCCAACGCTCGCGATTTGTTTCGCGCTGCTTACGAACACCGCTATACCTGGGATGCCAATTTTCCCGGTTACAGTGCCGATATTGAACTCAAACAGGGCGACGAAGTATATACGGGTCATGTTTCCATCAAACCCGACATGAGCGTGGAAGTCAGCGGCATTGAAGATGAGGAAGTGCAGCAAAGCGTCTACACCCAAATGCGCGATATTGTCACCCACCGCAAACGCTCGACATTTGAAAAATCTCACGGCAAAAATAGCTTCACCCTGGGCGAGAAAGACAGCACCGACGCTGTGGACATCTTGGTGCAAGGCGACTCAATGGGATCGAATTATAAAATCCGAGGTCTCTCAATTTGTCAAGTCAGTCGGGTGATGGGCCGCATGGCTTTCGTAATTGACACGCACAAAAGCTTAGAGACACCCGAAGGTTCTTTGGCCAGCCACTACGATGCCGTTTTCCGCAACCCTCAAACCAACGAAATCATCAAAGAACTAGAATTTGAAGATACCTTTGAGAAGATAGGCGACTATTATGTCATGACCAAGCAAGTAGTTCGAGCCAAAGAAAAAGGTCAACTGACAACAACCGAGTTCAACTACTCCAATGTCAAACTGCTAGAACCAGCAGTAGTGTAGCGCGATCAAAAACCCGATTTCTTAAATAAAACGGGTTTTTTTGATTAACGTATCAGAATCAACTTGATTTGGCGACAAGTAACGCTACGATCGAACGAGAGAGCTAATTGGGATCGAGCATCAGCGTGACAGAAACCGGGTTTCCTGCCGCGGGCTCACCTGAGTGCCTAAGTCTTTGATCAAAAAACCCGGTTTCTTAAATCCCGCGCGGGTTGAGAATGCTGTCCTTGAGTCAAATCGAACTTTCATCAACTGCAAGAAATCATCACAGAGGCGAAATATGACACTAGCACTAACCAGAGATAACGTCGAAACAGTTCTCGATGAAATGCGGCCCTACCTGATATCCGATGGTGGCAACGTCGAACTCGTAGAAATTGACGGCCCCGTGGTACACCTGAGACTGCAAGGAGCTTGTGGCTCTTGTCCGAGTTCCACAATGACTCTGAGAATGGGCATTGAACGTCGCCTGCGCGAGGCTATTCCAGAAATTGCTGAAGTCGAACAGGTAATGTAATTAGTCAGTTGGCAATTGGTAGTTGGCAATTGGTAGTTGGCAGTTGACGGTTGACGGTTGACAGTTGCTAATTACCAGTTGACAGTTGCCAATTACCTAATTTAATTGCCAATTACCAATTACCTAATTTAATTACCAATTACCAATTACCAATTACCAATTACCAATTACCAATTACCAATTACTAAATGCAATGTCTCACCCCCTTTATGTAGCCTTCATTTGGCACCAACACCAACCGCTCTATAAATCCAGAGTATCAGCTAGCGCAGGAGCCGCCCAGTACCGACTGCCTTGGGTGCGCTTGCACGGAGTCAAAGACTACTTGGATTTAGTGCTAATGCTGGCAAAATATCCCAAACTGCATCAAACCGTAAACTTGGTTCCATCCTTGATTTTGCAGATAGAAGACTGCCTCGCAGACAAAGCATTAGACCCTTATTTGGCGGTGACATTAAAGCCAGCAGAAACTTTAAATATCGAAGAACAAGAGTTCATTTTAGAACACTTCTTTGACGCCAATTACCACACCCTGATTCAGCCGCACCCCCGCTACGCTCAACTCTACACTCAGCGACAGGAAAAAGGCATTCAGTGGTGTTTGGCAAACTGGAAATTGCAGGATTTTAGCGACTTGCTGGCGTGGCACAATTTAGCTTGGATTGACCCGCTGTTTTGGGACGATCCCGATATTGCAGGGTGGCTAAAACAAGGACAAAATTTTAGTTTGGTAGACAGAAAAAACATCTACTCAAAACAAAAAGAAATCCTCGCTCGCATCATTCCCCAGCACCGTAAAATGCAAGCTGAGGGACAGTTGGAAGTCTCCACAACCCCCTACACGCACCCGATTTTACCGCTGCTTGCCGACACTAATGGCGGCCGCATAGCTATTCCAAACATGACGCTGCCACAACACCGGTTTCAGTGGGCAGAAGATATTCCCCGACACCTGAGAAAAGCCTGGGAAATGTATGAAGACCGGTTTGATTGCCAACCGCGCGGTTTGTGGCCGTCGGAACAAGCAGTTAGCCCGGAAATTTTGCCCTACATTGCCAAACAAGGCTTTAAATGGATAGTCTCGGACGAAGCAGTATTGGGGTGGACAATTAAACACTTTTTCCACCGCGACGCGACAGGGAATGTCTACGAACCAGAATTCTTATATCGCCCTTACCGTTTAGAAACTCCTGACGGCGATTTAGCCATAGTATTTAGAGACCACAGATTGTCCGACTTGATTGGGTTTACTTACGGTTCGATGGAACCGGAAAAAGCAGCATCAGATTTAGTGGGACACTTAGAAGCGATCGGCAGAACTCTCAAACACCGACAACCCGACGGTCAAACAGCTTTAGAAAATCCCTGGTTAGTGACGATCGCTCTAGACGGCGAAAATTGCTGGGAATTCTATCCCCAAGACGGCAAACCATTCTTAGAATCCCTCTATCAAACTCTCAGCGACAATCCAGATATCAAATTAGTCACCGTCTCGGAATTTCTTGACAAATTCCCAGCAACCGAAACAATTCCCGCAGCCCAACTGCACACAGGTTCGTGGGTAGACGGTTCCCTGACAACTTGGATCGGCGATCCCGCGAAAAATCGCGCTTGGGACTTGTTAGGGCCTGCGAGACAACTGCTGGCAAACCATCCAGAGGCCACAGAAGAAAACAACCCAGAAGCTTGGGAAGCGCTTTACGCTGCCGAAGGTTCCGACTGGTTCTGGTGGTTTGGCGAAGGCCACACGTCCAACCAAGATGCTATGTTCGACCAGCTATTTCGGGAACACGTAGCGGGAATTTACGAAGCTCTCGGCGAGCCCGTACCCCCAGAAGTGCGACGGCAAGTAGAGGTGCACGAGGTTCAAGGCGACCACCTGCCGCTGAGCTTTATTCACCCGGTAATTGACGGTATCGGCAACGAACAGGATTGGGACAAAGCCGGCCGGATTGAAGTTGGGGGAGCAAGGGGTACGATGCACCGGAGTTCGGCCATTCAGCGCCTTTGGTACGGGGTTGACCACTTGAATTTTTACATTCGTGCCGACTTCAAGGTAGGGGTGCGACCGGGAATTGATTGCCCGCAGCAGTTAAATTTGTTCTGGTTTTATCCCGATCACACAATGAACAACAGTCTGATTCCGCTGTTGGGTTTGCCTGACGAAGCACCGCTAAACTATAGATACCACCATCAGTTAGAGATTAATTTGCTGACGAAATCGATTTGGTTTCAGGAAGCAGAAGATGGGGATGAGTGGCAGCCCCGCATTAGCCGCGCCCAAGTGGGAGTGGATAAATGTTTGGAGGTAGCAGTGCCCTGGGCGGATTTGCAGATTATGCCCGACTGGCAGGTGAGGCTGATTGCGGTTTTATCGGAAGGGAGTCGTTACTCTAGCTGTATGCCGTTCGATTCTTTGATTCCGATCGGAATGCCGTAAAAAGTCATTAGTCATTAGTCCTTAGTCCTTAGTCATTAGGGTGTAGGGGCGGGTTTCACGAGCAAAGTAGAACTGCTAACCCAAATACATATAAACCCGCCCCTGCCAACAGTCATTAGTCATTAGCCCTTGTTTGAAGGAACAAACAATTAAATAATTATCAATTATTATTGAATAGGGGCTTCTACTCTGGCTGCCTAATGCCTTCATCATTCGGATCGCGTCCGGTCGATCTAGCCCTATAAAACTTGTGGGTAGTGAGGGCTTCAATCCTCATAAAAAATAGGACTTTAGCCCTCACTACTAACGAATACTTAATTTACCGCACATCATATCATTAGGCATGGGCAAATTAACAAACTCATGAGCCGCATTTTACTATTGGTCGATCGCCACCAACAACTTAATTTGCCGATCGCCCACCTCAACACCGAGCATGAGGTGATCGTACTTGATCGCGCTTTAGATCCCAACTCCGAATTTCCCATTTCCCAAATCGCTTTTGACTTGTGCATTCTCGACGAGGCAAATTTCGATCGCATCGGGCCGCTGGTAGAAGCATTAAAAACTGCCGCCGAGCCGATATTTTTACCGTTCTTGCTGGTTAGTAAATCCCAAACGCCTGCTCTTGCTAAGCAGCCATTTTCGCAGCAGATTAAACAACTCGAACGCAGAATAGACGAGGTGATAGTAAGTCCTGTCGAACCCACCCAACTGCACTTGCGGGTAGAGAATTTGTTGGCCCGCAGGCGACTGTCGGTAGAACTCCACAGACTTCAAGAAGTAATTAAAGAACGGAATTTTACAGAAAGTTTGTTAAAGGACTCGCTGCAAATGGCAAACGAAAACCTGCAACGGGAAATCGCCAAGCGGGCGGAGGTAGAAACTGCACTGCGAGAAAACTCCTATCTCAACTCGCTGATCAATGCCATGCCAGATATTGTCTGCTTCAAAGATGGCGAGGGCAGGTGGCTGGAGGCAAATCAAGCGATTTTGGAAGTGTTCGACCTAGAAAAAATAGACTACCGCGGTCTCAAAGATTCTCAACTAGGAGAACTCAGCAGTTTTTACCGCGAGGCCCTACAGGCGTGCGAGGTTAGCGATAGAGAAGCGTGGGAAAAAGGCGAGCTTTCTAGGGGAGAAGAAGTAATTCTCCGCTCAAACGGTACTGTGAAAATCTACGACGTGATTAAAGTACCCGTATTTCACCCCGACGGGAGACGCAAAAGTATAGTGATTTTGGGTCGCGACATTACCGAACACAAGCAAACTAGAGACGAACTCGTGCGCTTGGCGTCGATTGTTGAGTCTTCCGACGACGGCATCGTCGGCAAAACCCTCGCGGGGACAATTCAGAGCTGGAACTCAGGAGCAGAGAAGATTTACGGCTACTGTGCTGCGGAAATCAAGGGCCAGTCGATCGAGATTTTAGCCATACCCGAACGACCCAAGGAAATGCCTCAAATATTGGAAAATATTAGGGCGGGAGCCAGCATCGACCATTACGAAACCGTACACTTGCGGAAAGATGGTCAACAGATAGATGTCTCCCTGACGATTTCTCCGATTAAAGACGCCACTGGAGCGGTAACGGGGGTTTCGACAATCTCTCGCGACATCAGCGACAGCAAGCGAGTCGAAAAAGCCTTTGAACAACTCCGTCACCAAACAGAAATGATTTTGTTCTCCGCAGG
Source organism: Microcoleus sp. Pol8_D6 (assembly GCF_036700965.1). Lineage (NCBI taxonomy): Bacteria > Bacillati > Cyanobacteriota > Cyanophyceae > Oscillatoriales > Microcoleaceae > Microcoleus > Microcoleus sp. Pol8_D6. The sequence goes on from NZ_JAUBPW010000007.1 coordinate 15,546, forward strand.
AGAAGGAATTTGCGGGTTGAACAAAGAGGGAAAAGTAACTTTTGTCAATCCTGCGGCGGTGAGAATGGCTGGGTGTGAATCGAAGCAATTGATTGATCGACCACTCTATGAAAGCTTACACCGTGCACAGGAAGAATGCTCAAGGGCCATCAAGCAACTGTCACCTGCAACAAAGATCAATTCAGGCTCTGAACTTGTCCCACACTGCGCCGCACAGCAGGCGGGCAAACTGCTGCCGAACCGGGTAAGTTCTCAAATTTTAGCCACCTTGGAAGACGGAGAGGCGCGGCGCGTCACCGATGAGATTTTTTGGCGGCGAGACGGCAGCAGTTTTCCGGTTGAGTACGTTGTCGCTCCGATGCGAGAAGAAGGCGAAATTATTGGAGCTGTGGTGAATTTTAAAGATATAACGGAGCGGCTTGCCGTCGAGCGCATGAAAGATGAATTTATCTCTGTTGTCAGCCACGAACTGCGGACGCCCATGACCTCAATTCACGGCGCCCTCGGCCTCCTCAACAGCGGTCTGCTGGACGCTTACCCCCAAAAAGCTAAGCGGATGCTGGAGATTGCTGTCACTAATACTGACCGCTTGGTGCGGTTGGTCAACGACATCCTGGATTTAGAGCGGATGGAGTCGAGTTACAGCACTGTCATCAAACAAACTTGCAATGTGGCTGAGCTGATGTTGCAGGCGGCTGACGAGATGCAGGGAATGGCTCAGCAGGCGGGAGTTACTCTGTCGGTGAAGCCTGTGCGGGCGCAATTGGAAGCTGTTCCCGATCGGCTAATTCAAGCCTTGACAAATTTACTCAGTAATGCTATAAAATTTTCTCCCTCCGGCGCTACGGTTTGGCTGAGTGGGGAGTTGACCCACAATCTGGATGTGGCAGAAAAAGCAGCGCACAAGTTGGTGTCGTCTCCGTCTTTGTTATCTCCTGAGCCTGCCGCCGCGCCTCCGCATTTGCCAGTTCCGAGCTCGTGGTACATCGTGATTGCTGTGAAAGACCAAGGGCGGGGTATTCCGCCAGACAAGCTGGAGATGGTTTTTGAACGCTTTCAACAAGTTGATGCTTCTGATTCTCGCCAGAAGGGAGGTACTGGTTTGGGGCTGGCTATTTGTCGCAGTATCGTGCAGCAGCACGGGGGGCGGATGTGGGTGGAGAGCGTTGTGGGGGAGGGCAGCACTTTTTTCTTAAGTCTGCCACTTCTGACGGAGGGGCTGGCAAGTGAAAGTTAATTTCTACGCAGGTGTACCCAAAGTTACTGATTTTGTGTAGATTGTTCGATCAAATCATCGATAAACAATCTCAGCCTTTTCTGCAGTTTGGGGACTGGGGACAAAAAGCACAATTTGAGGTCGAAAAGCGGCTATTTTTGGGTGGGATATTGTACAGCAACTGCGCCAGACGGTTAGGACGATCTTAGTTGAAACCCTGGCTGTCGATAACAACTTAGGTCTTCCTTGTTCCTTCTTCCTTCAACATTTGCTATACAGTTTTGAAAATTTACTGTACAGTCCGATCTGGTAAGATAATTTGCTTTACAAAATATTCACATTTCGCATCTAATCTATGATCAGTTCTCATTCATAAAAAAATGTTAATTTTGACTGCCAAGCGCATCTTGGTTATTGACGATGCGGAAGATATTCGGGAAGTAGCTCAAGTCAGTCTTGAACTGGTGGGGGGCTGGGAAGTCCTGACAGCGAGTTCGGGTCGCGAGGGTGTTGCTAAGGCTCTTGCCGAACAGCCTGATGCTATTCTATTGGACGTGATGATGCCCGACCAAGACGGGCCTACTACTTTTTTACAGTTACAAGCTAATAATGCTACGCAGCACATTCCGGTAATTTTATTAACGGCTAAGGCTCTGGCTGGGGACAGGCGAATGTTCGCGGATTTGGGGGTGGTGAGCGTGATTGCTAAACCTTTTGAACCGATGTTTTTGGCCGCTCAGGTCGCTGAGGCTTTGGGCTGGGAGCAAGAATAGATCGATCGCGCGCATTGAATTGTGCAGCTTTTCAAGCAGTAGTTTCGCAGGCAAAGAAAGTTAAAAAAACTTGGTTTCTTTGGTATGGTTCCTTAGATCCAATCGGGGCGATCGGACAGGATATATGTAGCGACTTAGGCGCCGTACCTTTCGTCCTGTCAGCTTAAGACTAAAAACCTCAGTCGGGTATCAGTTTCAACCCTGTTGGTATTGGGGTGAAGTTGATACCAATTAGGGATGCCTAAATCCCTATGGGTAGTGAGTTAATTTAACCGAATTCGGCCTCAGCCATGAGAACAGTATTCCTACTGATATATCGGGAAAATATAAGCTAGCAGGATTATTTTACTTTTTGTAACAACTCACTCGTCTTCATAAGTTCTTCAGGTTTTAGTTTTATGTTTAAGCAGAACGTCAGGGATCGCTCCTGACTGTTGGCAGACACATTGGGAGAAGACGACTATGCCCTCAGCTTACATTTTGCTACTAATAGTTTCTCTGGCAGCAGTCTGGGTTTACTGGCAAACCTCTCAAGATATTTTTGTTCTTGTGGCTTGGGCCGGGCTGGGTTGTTTTATTTGGGGTTTCTCTTGGGCTCCTTGGAGTGTTCAGCTTTTGATTGTAATGTTACTGTTGGGCCTTCAAAAGTGCTACTTGCGTGACACTCAAAGCTGTGAGTGAAAAAGATTTTTTATTTTTGTGCCTGGAATTGAGATGTGCAGGCATTCGTGAATCTCTCTAATGATTGGGTTATCGCTCCATATCTTCAAAAAAGGTTTAAAATATCATGAATAGTTGCCCTTGTTGCTCCTCTCAATTGCTCCGCCACGCTCGCCACAATCGCGTTTATTGGTTCTGCTCGCACTGCTGGCAGGAAATGCCGGATCTGTCGGAGATGATTTTACGTAGTAACAGCGCCCGCACTCACAAACGCGACGGTTTGGTGAAGGTTGCGAATTTGACTCCTAAATTGAGGATTTTGGATTCCGTAGGAATTGCTTAGTTTGCTGGAGTTAGTCTGGCGATAAATATTGAGACAGAAAAGATTTTTGTTTGTGCCCTCTGTGGGATTTTTGGATAAAAAATGCAAAAGCCCCTTCGGTGTGAAGTGAAGGGGACTTATTAGCGGGGGGGCTTTTGCACTTGTGATGGGGTCGATCGCCTGAATTTCAGCTATTGTATGCAGTTAAGCTGATTACATCAAACCGATTTGAGAGAGAATGCCTTGACCGGTGAGGAATTCGGTAGCTAAGCCGATAACGAAGCCCAACATTGCCAAACGGCCGTTCCAGGTTTCAGCAAACTCAGTGAAGCCAACTTTTGCGTTTTTGTTTTCCATGACCAGAAACCTCGTTTAATTTCAACCTTATGTAACTAAACTTAACATAGCAGTACAAAGTTTGCAACATATTTTTACATTGACTGTTCAAATGCCGGAGATCAGCGGGATGATCCCCCACGGAGAGGGGCTCGCGGGCGATCGCATCGGAGGCGAGAAACCCGGTTTCTTCTTGTATTTTTCGTGACTCGTCGCAAAATTTCGTAGAAACCGGGTTTCTGAAGTCAGGGCGCGTAGGTCGAAGGATGTCAGAAAAATAATTTTTAGTTAATATAAAATAGCAAAAATCTAGTGACACTCCGCCTGGAGTGCCCCGGAAGAGCAAACCCTAATTGTTTCGCACACAGCATAATTCCGGGGCATTATGCAATCTGAATCTATTAGATGCGAAGGTATTTCACAAAAATACTCATCACCTCACCACTTTTAGCAGTTGGTAGCAGGGGACTCCAGACACCAACCTCAGCGTACCCGCGCGCGTGGAGTAGGTAAATTGTACTCCTGACAGCTTGGGGAGAACCTATCAGCAGATGTTTGAGGGGTTCTTTCTCAGGATTTGCTGCGTCGGGAGTTAGCAGGGACGCGGGAAGTTGAATGGCGTCGCTGCTGGAATTGGATAAAAAACTCTGTGTCACAGTGATTAAAGGCTTTTGCTAGTTGAGTGCTACATCCAAAAAATACAACACCCAGCCCGCTTGATACCACCAATTTAGTGTAAATATTCCCCTATTTTTTTAGATTTTTTTTTGATTCGTTCTAGTACCTCCTCCAAAAAATCTTCATTTTTGCCAGCAACCTCTATCATCTCTCGCAGCGTGTCAGCGTATGACAAAGTACGCTTGTGGTGGTCTGGCATTTTTTCAAAACCCGGCCCCCACCGCTTGACCGCATCAATATTAACGCCTAAAACCTTTACCAGAAGCAGGTTGCAACGCGCTTTGTAGCCTCTGGCTTTTTCTTCTTCTTGTGTGGCGTGGAACCACCGACGGCAAAAATCCCAAGCTTCCATTGACTCACTCAGCCAGCTAAACCATTTGTCGCGTCGCGACGTTCTGCAAGTTCGCAACATAGGGTAAAAATTACACTGTTTTAGGATTATGGTATCATCCCATTTGGTGTAAAATTTCCCCTAATAGACTATAGCTGAGAATTGATGCGACGATCGTGCAGAATGAAGAAACGCTCGCACTTGGCAGACTTCCTCCGCAGCAGTCGATCGTTCAGGGCGATCGGCAAAAGATTATAAACTAATTAAATATAAGCCAGTTTATTGAAAAAATCAGCTTTTACGAAAAACTCACAACTCTGAATGTAGCAATAAGAAAGGCAAGTAAAAACAACATATGGCTATTAGCAATCGCGAACGAGTTGACAGAGCTTTAAACCTCTTATGTCAGGGATTGTATCCTTATTTTAAACAGGAAATGCAGGGATTTTACAGCACTAGCTGGGAAAAAGAGGCTAAGTCCTGCTTACCTAAGCATAAACCATTGAAACAAAAATCAGCAGACAGTATTCTTAGTGAAGATGTTGCGATGCTGCTGTTAGTCATGTCAAAGCAGTGGGATAAAGTTTTCCACGAAAAGCTAAATTCTACAGGAAACGGCTTGGTAACTGAACTTATCCAAGTCCGCAACGATTGGGCACACCAAGTCCCATTTTCCACCGCTAACACCTATCGCGCCCTGGATAGTATTGCCCGACTACTAAAAGCTGTTTCCGCACCACAAGCCGATATTAAAGAAGTAGAAAAGCAACAGCAAGAAGTCCTGCAACTCCTGTCTCAAGAACAAACTCGTCAAGAAAATCGCCATTTTTCTGCTGAAGAAGACCGCATTAGAGAAAGATTGAGCGATTTACTAAAACGGCTACCTTTTCAGGAAGCCGATCTGCTAAATCAGGCACTCACTCACCGCTCTTACCTTTACGAAAATCCTAAAGCAGTCAGCAAAGACAACGAGCTATTAGAATTTCTAGGCGATGCCTTGCTGACTTTTCTAAGTGGCCAATATCTCTACCGCCATTACTCAAATAAAAATGAAGGCGATCTAACTCGCCTGCGTTCCTTGTTGGTGGAAGACAAGCAATTGGCAAAGTTTGCTGTCGCCTTGGATATCGGCCAGTGGATGCTGCTAGGCAGGGGTGAAGCAACAAGTGGAGGTACTGCTAAAGAGTCGTTGCTCAGCAATACTTTTGAAGCAATTATCGGCGCATATTTTCTCGATTCTGGCATTGAGGCAGTCCGCGATTTTGTAGAACCGCTATTTACGCCAGTAGTGGAAGAACTTATTTCTTCTGGGTCAGAACCGAACTCTAACATTCTTGGAGACCAAAAAAATCGGTTTCAGGAATGGGTACAGCAGAATATCGGGCCAATTACCCCTCAATACATCACAATCAACGAGGCAGGGCCAGATCACGCTAAAGAATTTACTGTTGAAGTGCGCGTAAATAGTAAGGTGTACGGTCAAGGAAGTGGTCGCAGTAAAAAAGAAGCTGAAAAACGTGCGGCTGAAGACGCACTGAGAGAAGTCCGGCTAATATAGAGACGTTTTCGATGCTATTAATTTCTCAGCAAGTCAAGACATAAAAATGTACAAAATTCCCAAATTTAAAAATGAATCACTCCTCATTCGCGCACTCACTCACCGTTCCTACCTTAACGAACACCCCGAAGCAGGCGAACACAACGAGCGACTAGAATTCCTCGGCGACGCCCTGTTAGGTTATCTAGTCGGCGAAATCTTGTACAAGCGCTATGAAGATTTTACCGAAGCTCAATTAACTCGCTTGCGCTCTGGATTAGTCGATCAGGATCAGCTAGCAAAGTTTGCTGAGCAACTAGGTATAGGCAAGTTAATGCGCCTGGGAAAAGGGGCAGAAAGAGATAAAGGTCGCCAAAATCCCTCTTTGCTTTGCGATACTTTTGAAGCGATTATTGGCGCGTACTATCTCGACTCAACCATGACATCTGTCCGCACCTTTGTAAAAAAGCTGTTTATTCCAGTTGCTGATAGCATGGTTTATCCTCAGTCCGATACTGAGCAAAAAAACCTTGTAGACTCTAAAAATCGATTTCAGGAGTGGGCTCTGGCAAAATTCGGCCAAAACCCGGAATATTCAATAATTGACGAGGAAGGCCCAGATCATGCCAAAGAGTTCACTGCTCAAGTGTATGTCATGGATAAAATGTACGGTGTTGGCCGGGGCCGTCGCAAACAAGATGCTGAGAAAAATGCTGCTGAAGATGCGCTAGCAAAACTGAAAAAACCCGGACTGATCTAAACTTGAAAACGGGGGTAAAAACTACTAACTTTTTCCTGCGATACGGGCGTTGGCGAAGCCATTGAAGACGATCGCCCGAATTGATTGCCAGAGCACACAATCGGCTATAATCAGGACTTGTGCAAGTGTTACCGCCGTCGATTGAGGGTTGCAATGACAGAAATTCGTTGACGAGTGCCCGATTGTCGATCGTAATTTTGGGAAATATCAGAGCAATTCATGTCTACTCACAACCCGACTGCCCTAACTGTTGAAGAAGCACAGCAAATCCTCAAAGATTTCACTTGTCTAGATATGCAATCTGTAGCATCGCCGCTGGAAAAAAAGGCACTCCGCCAAGCAATTTTGCTGGTAGCAAGTTTGTCGGATTATCAAATGTTGGGAGTGTGCGCTTCTTCTACGGATGAGGGGTTTTTAGCTTTAGAAGCTTATTTGAAAGCTTTGGGATATCAAGCTGTTTTAGATTCCAATGCTGTCTCGACCTTTGCGGGTTCGGTTTATATTAAGTTCAATACTTTGAAGGGGTCGTATTATGTTGACGGCTATCCCGGAACTTACCGGGGCGTTTTGGTGTCGTGTCAATCTGCCTCAGAAGATGGAGTTACTGGCACTTACGGTCATTTACCTCTCGATTTATTTATTGATTAATTGGGCATTGGGCATTGGGCATTGGGCATTGGGCATTGGAACCAAAAACTAACAAATAACAACTGTCAACAGTCAACTGTCACCAGTCAACTGTCAACAGTCAACTTACCCATTACTAATTAACCCTTGCCAACGATCAATTCTGCCTCTGGTTCCGGTGCGGTTCCTTCGGGCGGCAATCCCAAAATATCGCTGTACAAGTTGACGTATTTCCGGGCCGAAATATCCCAGCTAAAATCTTCTCTCATGCCACGCTGTTGCAGTTCTCTCCACTTATCTTTGTAGCGGAAACCTTCCCAAGTTCTGATCATGCAGGTGAACAAATCGAGGGGTTCGTAGCGATCGAAACAGTAACCGGTACCAGTATTGTCGATCGGGTTGTTGTGGGAAACGGTATCGACTAAACCGCCGGTACGGCGAACCATTGGCACGCACCCGTAGCGGAGGGCGAGCATTTGACTGATGCCGCAGGGCTCGAAACGGCTGGGCATCAGGAAGCTGTCGCAGCCTGCGTAAACGCGCCGGGAGAGAGCCTCGTTGTAAAGTAGTTGGGTGGACATCCGACCGGGATAGCGGGCTGTCATTTGCCAGAGTTGGGTTTCGTAGTAGCGATCGCCCGTTCCGAGTACAATAAATTGAGCGTCGGTATAGGCCATGAACAGATCGAGCATTTGAATTATCAAATCTAATCCCTTCTGTTCTACCAGCCGCGTCACCATGCCGATCAAAAAGGCATTTTTATTTACTTCCAAGCCGACTTCTTCTTGCAGCGCAATTTTATTAGCGGGGCGCTTTTCAATAGTATCAACACTAAATTGTTGATGGAGGTACTTGTCAGTTGCTGGGTTGTAAGATTCTGTATCAATTCCGTTCAAAATGCCCGATACTTTACCGCCAAGGTAAGACAGCAAACCTTCCAAAGTTTCCCCATAAGCTGGGGTTTTGATTTGCTCGGCATAAGTCGGTGAAACTGTATTTACTCGATCGGCAAACTGTACTGCGGCAGCCATTGTATTGTGACCTTGCATATACCAAGGACACCAAGTCATCTGCTCCAAACGCCAGCGCCACGGCCCTTGATAAGCTAAATTGTGAATAGTAAAAACCGTGCTGATATCGGGGTCTTGGCTCATCCAAACAGGTATCATCCCCGTATGCCAGTCGTGACAGTGGATAATTTGGGGTTTCCAATGATTCCAGGCAAATTCAGCCGCAGCATTGGCAAAGAAAGTGAACCTCCAATCTTCATCTACACCGCCGTAAACGCGGCGCGGCAAGAAGGATGGATGTTGTAATAAGTATAAAGGTACATCGGTTCCCGGCAAAACAGTTTCAAACACCGAGAAGCTTTGGAACATGGCAGACCCATCCCAAACAGGTTTTTTGGGAACGTCCATTTTGTCGGGGACGAAACCGTAGTAGGGCATGAAGATGCGGACATCGTGGCCCATGCGCCGCAGAAATTTCGGCAAAGCGCCGACGACATCGCCCATACCGCCCACTTTGGCGAGGGGTGATGCTTCGGCGGATACAAATAAAATACGCATTATTTTTTTGTGTTCCTTGAGATTGTTAGTCTAGATTAAGTTTAAATGGCGAGTGGCACAATATTAACGCGCCTGCCAAAAACAACTATAAATCTGAGTTGCTGTAGCGATCGCAGTTTACTCAAGAATGCGATCGCCCTTTTTCCATCCGCGTTGCTGTGCGGTGAACAAAATAGCGATCGCCGGGACTTCCCTCCCGCGACAATTTTCAGGATCTAATCAAATTTATATGTCACTTTCTGAGTGACGGTAAACATCAAAAATAGTATGCTGTTTGAGAAATTTTACGCATTAGTAAAACTCAACGCAAAGCCATCAGTAATGTAATTAAGGAAATAGCGATCGCCTTTTCCATCCCCTCTCAGAAAAAGGTCGATCGCCCGAATCATATATTACGGAAACTCCCGACTAATTCTGAGAATTGTCCTCAAAAGTCTCCTCAAATCCCGCTAGAAAATCATCCAAAGCTTCCGAGGCGATCGCCAAATTAATACTGTCGGCATCTTCCAATCCCCAGGTATTCACACCAACCACTTGACCAGCCATATTAATCAACGGGCCGCCAGAATTTCCCGGATTAATCGCCGCATCAGTTTGCAACACCTTCACCTCAGCAACATCATCTTCATCGTCGCCTTCCTCATATTCCTCTGGTTCGCGAATTGCACTCACAATACCTTGAGTTACAGTTGAAGCAAACTGCCCCAAAGGATTGCCGACGGCAATTACTCTATCTCCCACTTTCACATCAAAAGACAACTCTAGGGGAGGATATTCTTGGGGAGAGTCCACTTGTTCCCCTGTGTTCGGGTCGAAGGTAAAATCGCTAATTAAGAGTAATGCTAAATCTTCTTCAGCATTACCAGTAAACACCACCTCGGCCAATCTCAATTTTCCGTCGTGAGTTTCGACTAAAACCTGTTCGATTTCATCTTCTTCATAGAAGTAATCTTGATCGGCAATATCTTCTACAACGTGATAGTTCGTGACAATTATGTCCGGCGATACAAAGAACCCACTTCCAGAAGAAATCTCTTCTTCTGTATCCCAATCCATGACGTAAATTGAAACTAAGGACGGCAAGACTTGCTCGACTACATCAGAAAAATTTCCTGCTTGAGTTTTGAACTCTTTCAATTGCTTCTGCAAAGCTTGTTGGTCTGCTTGCATTTTGCTATATAGTTGCTGAACCTTTTTCAATTCCAGCTTTAATTGAATTTCTCTAGCGCTCATATTGGGCTTTTACCTGAAATAAATTGCTGATTAATTTTGGATGTTTGATTGTAGATGGTGGATGGGGATGTTAAGAATTATAGGACTTACGAAAAAAAAAACCGGTTTTTACCATAAATCTTGGGCTATACAGCGAGACTTACATCAGAAACCGGGTTGCTTAACACCCGTGCGGAGCGTCCTAAATTAGTCAGATATTTTTGAAATCTATCGCACAAGTCCTACCTAAAATCCCATCAAAAATCTACAATCAGACTGCTACTCTACCTGTGAAAGCCAAAGCAAACCGCCTGTTATTTTTATTTTACAAAAGGCGATATATTGCGTCTCAAAGCATTTACAAACAGATGCGGATCGGTTTTATGAACCACGTTGAACTTCGACAAATATTTCCTCCAAAATTGCACTAGCACCCTGTTGGCGCAGTCGGTGAGCGAGGTCAATTCCCAGCATTTCAGCAGTCTCGGCGGCGCCGGAAACAGTATCTTTGACGAATCGCTGGCCGTCGAGACTCGATACCATTCCGGTTAAGGTTAATTGACCGTTTTCTATTTTGGTATTGACGCCGATCGGCACTTGACAGCCGCCTTCTAATTCCCGCAGAAATGCGCGTTCAGCATAACATCTTTGGGCGGTTTCCGAGTGTTCGAGAGCTTTAATCACTGCCATGATTTCTGTGTCTCCGGCGCGGCATTCGATGCCCAAAGCACCTTGTCCTACGGCGTGAAGGGAGATATCAGCAGGGATAATTTGGTGGATGCGATCGCCCATTCCCAATCTTTCGAGGCCGGCAACTGCTAAAATAATCGCGTCGTAACCGCCCTCATCTAATTTAGCGAGTCTAGTATTGAGATTGCCGCGAATATCTTTAAATTCAAAATGAGGGAAATGGTGTCGCAGTTGAGCCAGCCGCCGCAGGGAAGAAGTGCCGATTACTGAACCTTCTGGGAGGGTATCGAGTTGCTTGTCTTTGTGCTTAGAGTGAACTACCAGGGCGTCAGCGGGATTTTCCCGTTCGGTGACGCATCCTAAAATTAAACCTTCGGGCAAATTGGTAGGCAAATCTTTGAGGGAATGAACGGCAAAGTCCGTTTCATTGTTAATCATCCCCGTTTCTAATTCTTTAGTGAAAAGTCCTTTATCGCCAATTTTAGCGAGGGCGACATCAAGAATTATGTCCCCTTGGGTGGACATGGTGTGGACTTCAAAAGTGTGTTGCGGGAAGTGTTTCTGTAGCTGTTCTTGCACCCAGTGGGTTTGCACGAGAGCGAGTTGGCTTTTGCGGGAACCGATGCGAACGGTTCGGGAAGGGGCAGATGTGGTTGGGGACATAAGATCGATCGGAGGATAGCTTGAAATCAGCCAATATATTCACCTGATCTAGCGTACCGCAGGTGGGGACTTTAATTGCTGGTTGGGATAATTCGGGCGATCAAATAGAAATACCAGATTTTGACCGCCTGTTTGAACAAAGGATGCAACGGCAGGCAAGCTCCAAACCTTTACATAATAAGCCCTTGCCAATCTAAAATCTAAAATCGTATGACTGCCAGTAGCAGTGAGTCTTGATGATGTTTCCCATCCTGCATTGGGCGTCGCTGGCACGGGGGCGATCGACATTCCGAAGCAAAGGCTGCCGGCGATGTACGATTTACCTAGGGTCGAGCCGGATGAACCTGGTTGACATGAGGAGTTAGCTTAGCGGCAGCGAGAAAGAATTAGCTCAAAAGTTGCGAGATTGGGAGAGAAAAATGTAGCTGTGAGGGGAAAAGGTCGATCGTATTTATTTTTACCAGCTTCCTTGACAAAAGGGCGATTCCCTACCCTTCGGGAACGGCTGCGGGAAGATAGCTTCGCTGGCGGGTACCTTTTCCATTTCTAACCAAAATTTAACGCTGTCCTGCTTGAAGTGCAGAATTTGCTATCTGGACAACTTCTTGCTGCCGTGCGTTTTTCCTTGTGACTCGGTACAGCACCCCTAGCCTTTGCCACTCAACAAAAGCAGTGCAGTAAGCAGCGCAATTATTGAAATAAATCCCCCTGAATCCGCCCGCCAATTCAACGCTTCTGTAAGTATCCTGCGGCAATCGCGAAGGAGGCGAAAACGGTTCATTTCTTTTAGCTTCGATTGTGCCGAAATAACAAGCTCCCGCACGGCATCCTTTGCCTAAATACATTCCCACAATGTAACCGTTGGCACCGGCTTGCACATCAAAATCAAGTTGCTGAATGTCAGATAAAGGAAGTCTACTCGGAAGAAAAATAGGCACTCGCGTTTTGCCTTTGATTTGTCTGAAGATGTTACTCGCAGGAAAACGACTGTTAGCCTGTTTTGCACCTGAGTTATCGGGGATTGAGGGAAACTTTTGCACAAAATCCCTCCACTGCACAACTCTATTTTTAGCAATGTTGAGAGTGGGAATCGAGTATTTTTCTAGCGCAAAAGAAGGGCGACCGTTCTTCAGGTTGAAGTTGCGGCGAATCACTGTAATTTCGGGTTTTCCTAAGCCGTAAGCTGTTGCTATGGAACGGGCGAGATTGCAGGTAATTTTGAAGCGTCCCATCTCAATACTGCCATTTTCTGCTTGATAAGACCAATTGTAACCCTCAGAAGCCCGAGCGCGATCGCACAGAAAATGAGAAATCTCAAACATCTTGGCAATATGAACATCGTACAACCGCAACTTGCGGCCGCCGGCAGATGTTGCAGTGTTGCGATCGGGCACAATAAATTGTATCGGTTGCCAGCTATCTTCAGGGGAATAATTAAACCAGCGGATTTCTGTAATCGGGAGTTCAGTCCTTGCTAACGCTGAGTTTGGTGTCAAAGGTGCGTGAAGCGAAGCTATCCCGTTCCCCGCAGGGGTTCCCGAAGGGTAGGGAATCGTAAAAGCAGTTACCACACAAGCAAAAATCGCCGCAAATAGCCATCTTCCCCTCATCCTGATTTCCCCCTAAGTAGGTCAGCGCAAAAAAAACAATAGCATCTTGTAAGGGGCGAGTGCGAGTTAAGATATATCATACAATAACGGTAAGGTGCGCCCTTACGCACCCTACATATAGAAGTTGTGCCTCCCCGACTGCCAAACTTAACGCTTCCCAGCTTGAATAGCAGAATTTCCTATTAAAATTAAATCCGATTCTCGTCCGTTCTTAATGGCTACGGTATACATAAAACCCTGAGTTTTCCACTCAAGAGTTGCTGTGCAGTAAGCCCCGCAACCGTTATGAAAAACTCCTTTCACTCCGCCCGCAAGCTTGACATTTTTTAACGTCTTAGTTACCCCTTCTAGTTTTGTAGTAAACTCCCCACCTTTTTGACCTTGAATTGACCCAAAAGTGCAAACAGTCGTACCGCCACAATCGGGTTTATACTCGATTGAAATACTATAGCTGTTTGCTTGTGCTGTAGTTGGATAGTACATTTTTTGCGAAACCGGAATCCTGCTGGGAATAAAAATAGGCACTTGCGTTTTGCCTTTTAACTTTCGCAAAACTTCATTTACCGGAAACGCAGTGCCTCCTTGAGCAATTTGTGTTGTTCCCGATTGTCGGTGCGACAATTGCGAAGATCCAAAAACAACCGATGGAGGTACTAAAGCCGTCAATACACAAGCAGAAGTAGCCAAAAGTAATAATTTCTTCTTCACGGTCTTTTCCCTTAATATTCCAATAGTTTAGTTGGGCGGCGAACCGCATTCACGTATGTACAACCATAATTCAAAATACCAAATTAACACTCGCTTTTCCGGGAAAAATGTTTTTTGACTATCTTGACAAGGTTGCCAGAATATGAAGTTATCTATAATATAGAGAAGGCGAGCAATTTAGGAGTCGATCGTGGAACTGCAAGAGTATTTGCGCCAGCACGGATTGGAAACTTTGTCCGAAACTTATCATATCAAAGTTACCCGCCACCGCCAATATCCCGATTTAGTCTGTCTGAAATACTCCCAGATAGAATCTCCCCTGGGCGAAAAAATCGTCCAGCAGTGCCGAGGCATTATTTTAGATTCATCTCAAGATTGGCAGATAGTTTCTTATCCCTACGACAAATTTTTTAATTACGGAGAAATTCACGCCGCTGCAATTGATTGGAGAAATGCCAAAGTTTATGAAAAACTAGACGGTTCTCTGACTGTACTGTATTTTTACAAGGGAGAATGGAGAGTGCAATCTAGCGGCACTCCCGACGCCGCCGGCGAAGTTAACGGTTTTGGGTTCAGCTTTGCCGAACTTTTTTGGAAAGTCTGGCAAGAATTAGGATATCAATTGCCACAAGAAACCGACCAGTGTTTTATATTTGAATTGATGACGCCTTACAATAGAATAGTTGTGCAGCAACAAAACAATCAAATCGTGTTGCACGGGGTTCGCAACACTCAAACGCTGGTAGAAACAGACCCGAGTCTTTGGACCAATAAATACGGCTGGGAATTGGTCGCATCCTATCCTTTAACTAGCTGGAAAGAAGTTCTTGAAGCGGCTCAACATTTAGATCCGATGGATTCGGAAGGGTATATTATCTGCGATGCTAACTTCAACAGAGTTAAAGTTAAGTCTCCGCAGTATGTGGCGATTTCCCATCTGCGCGAAGGGTTTTCGACCCGCCGCCTGATAGAAATTGTTTTAACTAATGAAGGAGAAGAGTTTTTAGCTTATTTTCCTGAGTGGAGTGAGTTGTATCAAAAAGTTAAGGACAAATATCAATCTTTGGTTGAAGAAATCGAGGAAGCTTACCGACAGCACGAACATATCGAAGTTCAGAAAGATTTTGCATTAGCTGTAAAACATTTGCCGTATTCCGGGATTTTGTTTTCTTTGCGGGCCCGAAGAGTTGCGGGAGTGAAAGAAGCTCTCCGTGATGTTACGATCCATAAAATAGAGGAGCTATTGGGTTTAGATTACATCCATCTAGGTTTGTAATAACGACTACAGTCGTTTCTTGAATGAGGCCTAAAATCTTCACTACAAACGAAAATTAACATTATATTTAGGTGAGGAAATAAAGAAGTAAATGCACCTAATTAAACCTAAGATACAGGTGACTAAAAAGCTTGCTGTATGAGCATTATTCCTTCTTCGTGACATCCGTTACATCCGTTACAGAATCCGTTGCCGAACTTCCTTCTTCCTTCTACTTACCATGAAAAGAGTTATTGTACTTGTCGGTTTGCCTGCTTCTGGAAAATCTCAATTTGCTAGGGAATTACTGCTGTCGGAACCTGCAAAGTGGGTGCGTAGCAATAAAGATTTGCTCAGAGAAATGGCTCACGCTTCTCATTGGTCGCCTGCAAATGAAAAGTTTATTGTGAAGTTGAGAGATACGATTATTTTGATGGCTTTGGAAAGTGGCAAACACGTCATTGTTGATGATACTAATTTTGGCCCTCACATCGAGCATATCAAGGAGTTGGTTAAAGGTAAAGCTGTTGTGGAAGTTAATGATTCTTTTCTCCAAGTTCCGGTAGAGGAATGTATTAAACGGGATTTGAAAAGACTTAATTCGGTGGGCAAAGATGTGATTATGAAGATGTACAATAAGTACGTGCGTGTTCCCGTTGCGCCGCCGGAATATAACCCGGATTTGCCGGATGCAATTATTGTCGATATGGACGGTACCCTGGCACTTCTCAACGGCAGAAATCCTTTTGATGCTTCTACGTGCGATCGCGATTTGCCCAATCAGCCCGTCTTAGATACCGTTCGCAAGTGGCAGTCCAGCGTTAATATTATTGTAGTGTCGGGTCGCACAGATGACTGTCAGCCTCAAACTGAAAAATGGTTGCAGCAGTATGAGGTTAATTATGCCACTCTTTATATGCGGAAAACCGGAGATATGAGGAAGGATGCGATTATTAAAGAGGAGTTCTATCGGCGACATATTGAAGGGAAATATAATGTTAAGTTTGTGTTGGACGATCGCCAGCAAGTTGTTGATATGTGGAGAGGCTTGGGATTGACTGTATTTCAAGTAGATGAAGGGGATTTTTGACCTATGGTTTTTATGACAATTGTCCCATGCCTAATGCTATAATCAAAGTAACATTACAAAAAATTTTGTTATGATAGCCATTCCCGAAGCGCCCCAAAAAATGACCGTTGAGGAATATCTCGAATGGGAAGCTCAACAAGAGATTCGCCACGAATATGTCAACGGCGAAGTTTTTGCCATGACGGGCAGTACAATTCCCCATAACGATCTTGCACTCAACTTTTACAGGAACTTGTACCCGCATCTGCGTTCCAGAGGCTGTCGGATGAACGTGTCAGATGTGAAATTGCAAGTCAGTTTTCAAAGCCGTTACTACTACCCTGATGTGATAGTCAGTTGCGACCCTCAAGACCTCAATTCCCGCACATTCATTCAGAATCCTAAAATAATTGTCGAAGTTCTTTCACCCAGTACAAGTGCTAAAGATAGGGATGAAAAATTTACTTGTTACCTGAAAATTCCGACTTTGCAAGAGTATATCTTGATTGATTCACAAAAGATTTTCGTTGAGCGTTATTGTCGGGGAGAGGGCCGAATGTGGCTGTACTATTCTTACACTGCTGGGGAGATTATCACTTTATCAAGTATTGGGTTTGATTTGCCGATCGCACTTTTGTATGAAGGTGTTGGATTGGAAACAGAAACAGAAACAGAAGGATAAAAACACACCTAATTTGGCAGCTTTTTTTATGAACAGGCAAGATGCCTGTTCCACAGAGAGTGAATTTTATTTTGTGGTGGGCTTCGACGCCGCCCATAAAAGCCGATAATGAACAGGCAAGATACCTGTTCCACAATTATTTATCTATCGCGTCCAAGCCAGCCAGCGGTTAAACAAATTTTTCACAAACGGCGTCAAACGAGTGCGATTGTAAGCATCTCCCGCTTTCCGAATTGCATCAGCTTGTGTCGGATACGGGTGAATTGTGCTAGCAATTTTTCCTAAACCAATATTGTTAACCATTGCTAAAGTAATTTCGCTAATCATATCCCCAGCGTGTCGCGCTACAATAGTTGCACCTAATATTTTATCGCTGCCTTTTTTGACGTGAATTTTCACAAATCCTTCCTCTTCGCCGTCAATAATTGCCCGATCGACTTTATCGAAAGGAATCAAAAACGTATCGATATCAATGCCTTTTTCCTTAGCATCGTGTTCCCCAATTCCGACGCGCGCAATTTCCGGGTCTGTATAAGTACACCAAGGTATCGTCAAAGCGCTGAGCTTTTTGCGCCCGAAAAATAGAGTGTTTTGAATTACCATTCTCGCGGCAAAATCAGCAGCGTGAGTAAATTTATGTTTCATGCAAATATCGCCTGCGGCATAAATGCGGGGATTAGTAGTTTGCAAATTGTCGTTGACAAATAAACCTGTGTGTGTATCGTATTCAACGCCGATCGCCTCCAGATTCAATCCTTCGACGTTGGGCGATCGCCCTGTACTCACAATAATTTCATCTACTGTTACCGATGCTTCCTTACCTTGAGATTTATAATAAATTACTTTGCCTGCATTTGTTTGCTCAACGCGCTCTATTTGGGATTCTAGTATTAGTTGAATTTCTTCCCGTACAAAAGCCTCCTGCACGATTTTAGCAGCATCCGCATCTTCTTTGTCTAAAATCTGAGCATTTTTGTGCAGCAATACGACTTCCGAACCCAGCCGCCGAAAGGCTTGACCCAATTCGCAGCCGATCGGCCCTGCCCCAATTACTGCCAAACGTTGAGGTCTTTCTGTCAGGTTAAATACAGTTTCATTTGTCAGATATCCAGCTTCTGGTAAACCAGGAATTTGTGGTTGTAGCGCCCTTGCACCTGTGGCAATTACTGCTTTTTTAAACCGGAGAGTTTGACCTGCAACTTCTACTGTATTATTGCTAGTAAAACGAGCGGAACCTAAAAAAACATCAACTCCTAATTTGTGCTGGTAGCGTTGAACAGAATCAACATCGCTGATTCCCGCCCTGATGCGGCGCAGCCGTTCCATCACAGCGGCAAAATCCACTTCTACACTGTCCGAAACATTAACACCAAATTTACTTGCTTCCCATATATCGCCGACAGTGTGGGACGATCGAATTAAAGCTTTTGACGGTACACAACCGACATTCAAACAGTCGCCACCCATTAAATGTTTTTCAATCAAAGCAACTTTCGCGCCCAAACCGGCCGCACCTGCAGCAACAATTAATCCGGCGGGTCCCGCGCCAATTACTACTAAATTATAAGAACTAGCCGGCTGCGGATTTACCCAATCGGGCGGATGCAAATAGGAGACTAATTTCTGGTTGTGTTCGTCCATCGGGGGAACTGTTACGCGATCAACTTTTGACTGCAGCATGGGAAAATTCTCCTAATTAAATACTTTTTTCCAAAGCTTTGCTCGCTATCCGAGTGATCAAGATAGTAACAGCGACAGTAGCAAGAAAACTGATAATATTAATCAACCATTTTACTGCGGAATCTTGAGGACTTGCATATACAGTTTTTGTTCCTATCGCAGCCACCTCTCCCACCAAAGAACCGGAGTAAACGTACATAATTGTACCCGGTATCATGCCAAAGGAACCTAATACGTAATCTTTCAAAGAAACTTGAGTGATTCCCAGAGCGTAATTCAATAAATTGAAAGGAAATAAAGGACAAAGACGAGTCAAAAAAACTATTTTTAATCCTTGTTGGGAAACTGCGCGATTGAGAGCTTTAAACTTGGGGTGAGATTCCATATATTTTACCACGCGATCGCGGCACAAATAGCGCCCGATCGCAAAAGCAAATACAGCACCTAAAGTGGACGCCGCAAAGACGTAAACCGAACCCCACCACAAACCAAAAATCGCCCCCCCTCCCAGCGTCAGTACCGAACCCGGTACAAACAGCACAGTAGCCAAGTTATAAGTAGCTACAAAAGCCACTGGCCCCCACCACCCTAAATCCTCGATCCGCATTAACAGAGTTCTCAAAACATCTTGAACGTAGGTAGATCTAGTTGCTACAATTAAGATAGCAAGCAAAAGTGCGATCGAAAAAAACAACACTATGCGTTTAAATTTTACCCTAGCATAATCTTGGATTCGTTCTTTTGCCATGATTCACCCGCAAATATTTATCAGCATTATACTCCAAACTTAAATTATTACTGTCAACTCCCATACAAGCAATAGGTTATGACACCAAAAGCCCAACTCCCAATCCCCGAACATTTTGACCCCAAAAAAGTAGGCGAAGTCTGGCGAGTCCCCTACCGAGAACGTGCCGCCCAAGCGAAAGATTGGGCAAAGCAGCACACCATCCAGCCAGCATCCAGCGACACAAACCGCATTTGTTTGCTGATAATCGATGCCCAAAATACCTTTTGTTTGCCCGAATTTGAACTATTTGTTGGTGGCCGTTCCGGTAGTGGTGCTGTCGATGACAACCTGCGGCTGTGCGAATTTATTTACCGTAATTTAAATGCAATTACAACCATTGCGCCCACAATGGATACCCACACCGCCTTGCAAATTTTTCATCCAATCTTTTGGATCAACGAAGCTGGCGAACACCCCCTACCCGCCGCCACATCAATTACTTTAGAAGACGTGCAGCAAGGCATCTGGAAAGTCAATCCCGCCGTCGCCGATAGCATCAGCGGGGGGAATTTTTCAGCACTGGAAAAACAGGCTTGCCACTACGTCAAAAAACTCAGCGCCGATGGGAAATATCCCCTAACAATTTGGCCCTATCACTCAATGTTAGGTGGCATCGGACACGCCCTGGTTTCGGCGGTGGAAGAAGCAATATTTTTTCATACTATAGCCCGCAACAGCCAAGCAATTTTTGAAATCAAAGGCGGTAATCCGCTGACAGAAAACTATTCGGTTTTGCGGCCAGAAGTTTTAGATGGATTCGACGGCAATCCGATTGCGGAAAAGAATGCTAAGTTTATTGATAAATTACTTGATTTTGATGCAGTAATTATTGCCGGACAAGCCAAAAGTCACTGCGTTGCTTGGACAATTGATGATTTGTTAACGGAAATTTTGGCGCGAGATCCGAATTTGGCAAAGAAGGTTTATTTGCTGGAAGATTGCACTTCGCCTGTGGTGGTTCCGGGTGTTGTTGATTTTACAGAACAAGCAGATGCAGCTTATCAAAATTTTGCGGCGGCGGGAATGAATATTGTTCAATCTACTCAGTTAATTCTGGGGGATTAAAGACGAGTATTTTCTCTCGCGGTTTTCAGTGCACAAAAGTATACATGATTAACCAGATGCGGTAATTTTTGTTCGCTTGGCACTCGATTGCGATCGCATTGAACTGATTACGTATGATATCATATCCGGTAAATCACTTACGACAGAAGCGTAGTTAAGGAGTTTCCCGATGGCTGAAAACAAAATTTATAGTGTTGTTCTGTTTCGGGATGCGAGTGTGCGAGCAATTTCAAAACTATCGGTGGCCATCGCCACTACTATTCTGAGCACAGTTGTAAATGCAACCCAAGCCTACGCAGTTCCCGTCACCTACGATTTCACCATCACTGTTACCAAAGGCGGGCTAGCGGGCAATTCATTCGACGGTTCTTTCAGCTACGATGATGCCAAATTGAAGGGAACGGGAGTCGAAGAATTGGGAATTACTGAGGGATTAACTACCTGCCTAAATTACCTGGGACGCACTTATCGCGAAACTGATGATACCAGTTATCCTAACTTTCCCACACTCAGATTTGAGGATGGTAAGATTACACAACTAAACTTCTGGATTCAGCCGAATCAGCGAGTTAATTGGTGGAATTTACCTGGATGGGAAGTCAAGCTGTCTGAGCCTAAAATGAGCGATTCAACTGTTACCAATTGTCAAAAACGGTGAGGCGTGATCAAGGTGCGATCGACCGTAAAAATATAGGAGGAATTAGATGCAACTGCCTACGTTTACGGTAATTTCTGGCAGCCATGCTACGAAGGTGCGAGCGAATTTTTGCGATCGCTAGGAACGGATGGATCAACTATTGTTTAAACAAAAACTGCACAATTCCTCTTGCCTCTGCGGTTGACGATTTTCAATAACTATTTTCCATCCAATCTGGGGACTTCTTGCAAAAAACTGCCGCTCAACATTAATTCCGTCATCCGGTCTAAGTTGCCGCTGACTTGCAATTTTTTATCTGTTTGAAAGCGCTCGATATCTGCTTTTAAATTGCCGCTATTATATCCTAATTTACTCAAATAGTCAATAGCTTGTTTGTCACTTAACAAGATATCTGCAGACCGGAAAATCGGCACGTATTCCTCGCGCCAAATCTGGGCAAAAGTTGCCCTATCTAAATAGAAAATCCTGCCCCGTGCCGGGTCTCCAATGACAGCTATACTGTCATTCATGCCCAGCAAAGCGACCGCGTGGGGTAGCTTCCGAGGGCCGTCAAATAGCCAAACTGCTAGAACTCCGGGGCGATTAATTTGCTGAATTTGCTCCCAAGTAGGCCTTAGTTCGATCGCATTTACGCCCAAAGCTCTTGCTGCTATAATTAACTGCGGCATGGAAGTTCCCAAGCGACTCGTCC
Source organism: Microcoleus sp. Pol8_D6 (assembly GCF_036700965.1). Classification (NCBI taxonomy): domain Bacteria; kingdom Bacillati; phylum Cyanobacteriota; class Cyanophyceae; order Oscillatoriales; family Microcoleaceae; genus Microcoleus; species Microcoleus sp. Pol8_D6. Next base: position 37,127 of record NZ_JAUBPW010000007.1, read on the forward strand.
GGGCAAAACGCGCTACACTCGATTCCGTCGCCTCGATTCCCCAACGCCTTAACACTGTTGCTAGGGCCGCGGGGGCGCAACTGCTGTTAGATGTTTGCCGAAATACACCGTTTGGCTGCAAATTATCTATTAAATCATCGTAAATTGGCGCCATGAAATAGTTTTCAGCGCCTGTAAATCCTCCCAATCCCAAGCAACCAATTAAGATTACTGCGATTACTTGGGGTCGCGCTGTCAACCAACTTATACTAAACCCAATACCGCAGACTCCCATCAACATCACTCGTAGCAAAGTCCAAGTAACTCGCATCCCGTGAAAGCGCCACTCGATCGGCAAAACAGGCATTTGAGGCATATTTAGAGCCAGTAGCAGCAAGGCAATATAAAAAACCAAAAAAGCTAGGGCGATCGAATTTCTGCCCTTAAACAAATCATTAGCCGTCACTCCCGATCGAACTAACACTCGCCCGAACCGCATTCCCCAGACAAACAGCACCGCACCCAGCACCAGCGTCACTACTATTTCCATGAACTCATAATTTTGTTGCTTAACTAAGTTGTAACATTTATGCGATCGACTTGAACCTCAATCAATAGTGGGAGAGAAGAAGAATGGGGGAGAGAATTTGACGATGTGTGGGTTTCGTTCTTCAATTTCCCGCTACAATCGAATAAACAAGATTTATCCAACCAAAATCGCAGCAGATAGAACAACCGTTAATCCTAAAGGCTTGGCCTGCATCGCTTGCTCGACATTAAGTTTTGCCAAGTTTTTATTGATGAGTGTGAATCAATGGTTGACAATCCGATAATTCAGCTACCTAACCCCCAAAGGAGAGATTGCTATGTTTGTCAACTTAAAGCTGAGAAACCAGATGTTACTCGGATATGCAGTTCCCATTGCTTTATTTGTAGGATTAGTAGCACCAGTTTTCTCTAGCGCCAGTAAGATAGCCGAGTCATATAAACAAACAAAAAGCTCGCTTATTGCCATAGAACGGACAGATTATATGAGTTTTTACATGGCCCAGATGGTGGCAGATACTAGGGGCTATCTTCTGATCAAGGATGGAGATTATTTAAATGCTTACCAGAAAACTTTACAAACATTTGAAGAAACAGCAGCATCTCTAGGCAAGACGATTGAAAATCCCAGCCAAAAAGAGCGATTGCAAAAATTAATGGGCTTACAAAAACAATATGATGATTTTGCTGGACAAATGATTAATTTAGTCAAGCAAGGAAAGCAAAAAGAAGCGCTAGAAGTTTTTGCCACAAAAAAAGGGACATTAATCATCAATGAATTTAACGAATTAAATCGCTCTTTTAATGAAAAAGAGCATGAAACTTTGGATGCTGCAACTTTCAAGGCAGAAGAAAATATCAGATTTTTAGTCGCTGCTGTTTTGGTTGGTGCCGTCTTAGGCATCACGATCGCCTTACTTGCTGCCTTTTTAATCTCTTCAGGTATTGCTAAAACAATTAGTGACGCAGTGAATACGATCGCCAGTTCTTCCACAGAAATTGCGGCCACAGTTGAACAACAGGAACGCACAGCCGCACACCAATCGAGCTCTGTAAATCAAACTACAACCACAATGGATGAGTTGGGCGCTGCTTCCCAACAATCAGCCCAGCAAGCCCACGCTGGTGCGGAATCTGCACGGCAAGCTTTAAAAATCACTGAAAGGGGAACCCTAGCAGTGGAGCAAACCCTGGAATCGATGACAATATTGAAAGAAAATGTCGGGGCGATAGCAGCACAAATTCTGCAATTGAGCGAACAAACCCATCAGATTGGCGATATCTCTACTGATGTCACAGATTTAGCCAATCAAACAAATATCCTGGCACTGAATGCCTCAGTAGAAGCAGTCCGGGCGGGCGAAAACGCCAAAGGTTTTACTGTCATAGCCACAGAAATCCGCAAACTAGCAGACCAAAGTAAGAAATCAGCCGCGAAAATTAACCGCCTAGTAGATGATATCAAGAATGCGATAAATTCTACCGTAACGGTGACCAAGGAAGGTACTAAAACAGTAGAAGAAGGAACCAAAATTAGTCAAGAAACGGCAGCAGCTTTCTCGGAAATAGCAAATGCTGTTAACAATGTGGTATTGAACAATCAACAAATTTCTCTAACTGCTCAACAACAAGCAGTGGCCATTCAACAAGTAGTGGAGGCGATGAACAGCCTCAACCTATCTGCCAAAGAAACTGCTAGTGGTATTACTCAAACCAAAGTAGTCACTCAACAATTGAACGATGCAGCCCAAAATCTCAATTCAATTGTCTAGTGTTCAGTATTTTGGGCTATCAGACTAGCAATTAATATAGCAATCCTAAATCATTCAGATAAATTTGTAGGGGTAGTGCCCCCGTGCCTACCCCCTATCTATCGGGGCAACCACGGGGGATTGCCCCTACAATAATTACGCCAATCATTTAGGATTGCTATAGCATTGAGTCATTAATTGATCTGCCAGCTTGTCCAACAGTCGACATCCAAGTCAAAATGTTTGCAGGCAATCGCATCGCGAAAGCCAGGGCGATCGAATTTCTGTCCTTAAACACATCCTCTTCTGTAACGGACGATCGAACTAACACCCGCCCGAAGCGCATTCCCCAGACAAACAGCACCGAACCCAGCACCAGCGTCACAAATATTTCCATAAGTTCAGAATATGGTCGCTTAACTAGGTTGTAACATTTATGCGATCGACTTGAACCCCAATCAATAGTAGGAGATAACAAGAGTGGGGGAGAGAATTTGACGATGTTTGGGTTTGGTTCCTGAATTTCCAGCTACAATCGAATAAACAGGATTTATCCAAAATCGAAGCCGGCAAAACAACCCTTAATCCTAAATGCTTGACCTGCATCGCTTGCTCAACATTAAGTTTTGCCAGATTTTTATTGATAAGTCTGAGTCAATGGTTTAGTTGGTAAAGCAAACAAAGCAAAAAGAAGCGCTGGAAGTTTTTTCTACCAAACAAGGGGCATTAATTCTGAATGAGTATTAGGAATTAAATAACTACTTTGGTGAAAAAGAGCCGGAAATTATTGAGGCTACAACTTACCCCCAAAAGTAAATAACTAATCAAGGAGTAAAAAGTGAAATGTCGCAAAATATTATTCGGCTTAGTAAAGTAGTCCCGTTGGGCTTCGGCTCCATTTTTTTCTTAATGATGATCATCGGATTTGCCACTAAATTGAGTATGGATAATTTAGCCGAAGCTATTGAGTGGCAAACGCACACTTATGTAGTCAAGACAAATTTGCAAGCCATAGAAAAAAAATTAGTGGATGCTGAAACAGGACAGCGCGGTTTTATATTCACTGGTAAGGAGGAATTTTTAGAACCTTACAAAAAGGGGACAATCGCCTTTAATCAAACAGCAAGTGAGACAAAAAAGTTAATACAAGATAATCCAGAACAAGTTAAAAGATTAGAGGAAATTGAAAAATTGGCTCAGCAAAAACTAGATGAATTAGCGGAAACTATATCCCTGAAAAGGGCTGGCAAAGAACCAAAGCTAAGAGCCTTGGTGATTTCAGGTAAAGGCAAGATATTTATGGATGAAATTAGGGATAAGCTGGCAGAAATGCTTAAGGTAGAAGATGCTTTACTGGTTCAACGAACAAAATTAGCAAAACAGTCCGAGCAATTAGCGACGATTGTTTCTATAGGAGGTACGGTTGTTGCTGTAGTATTGGGTTCATTTATTGTATTATTTATTTCTGATAAAATTATCCGACCAATCAATCAGGTAGCAAATACGATCGCCAGTTCTTCCACAGAAATTGCGGCCACAGTTGAACAACAGGAACGCACAGCCGCACACCAATCGAGCTCTGTAAATCAAACTACAACCACAATGGATGAGTTGGGCGCTGCTTCCCAACAATCAGCCCAGCAAGCCCACGCTGGTGCGGAATCTGCACGGCAAGCTTTAAAAATCACTGAAAGGGGAACCCTAGCAGTGGAGCAAACCCTGGAATCGATGACAATATTGAAAGAAAATGTCGGGGCGATAGCAGCACAAATTCTGCAATTGAGCGAACAAACCCATCAGATTGGCGATATCTCTACTGATGTCACAGATTTAGCCAATCAAACAAATATCCTGGCACTGAATGCCTCAGTAGAAGCAGTCCGGGCGGGCGAAAACGCCAAAGGTTTTACTGTCATAGCCACAGAAATCCGCAAACTAGCAGACCAAAGTAAGAAATCAGCCGCGAAAATTAACCGCCTAGTAGATGATATCAAGAATGCGATAAATTCTACCGTAACGGTGACCAAGGAAGGTACTAAAACAGTAGAAGAAGGAACCAAAATTAGTCAAGAAACGGCAGCAGCTTTCTCGGAAATAGCAAATGCTGTTAACAATGTGGTATTGAACAATCAACAAATTTCTCTAACTGCTCAACAACAAGCAGTGGCCATTCAACAAGTAGTGGAGGCGATGAACAGCCTCAACCTATCTGCCAAAGAAACTGCTAGTGGTATTACTCAAACCAAAGTAGGCACTCAACAATTGAACGATGCAGCCCAAAATCTCAATTCAATTGTCTAAAGGGTGCTTAGTCTTTTGGGCGAGCAGACTAGCAATTGATAGCCTTGAGCCATGAATTGATCGGGCAGCCCTCGTAGGTTGTCAAACAGTCGGCATCCAAGTCAAAACGATCGCACGCGAGTGCATCGCCAAAGCCAGGGCGAGGAAATTTCTGCCCTTAAACAAATCCTCTTCTGTAACGGACGATCGAATTAACACCCGCCTGAACCGCATTCCCCAGACCAACAGCACCTAACCCAGCACCAGCGTCACTACTATTTCCATAGGTTCCGAATATGGTCGCTTAACTCGGTTGTAACATTTATGCGATCGTCCGTGGGACAGCGGAGGAGGAGGAGAGAGAGGGAGTGGGAGCATTTTTCTTTTGCCTCCTGCCTTCTTCCCTCTTTCTTCAACCACACCTAAAATTGGCAAAATGTCAAGGGATTTTATCGACTTTCCCCCACCTTAGCCACCAAGTCCCAAACAAGATTTAGCACCGGAAAAAATCCCCAAAATCTCTGGTCACAAACGGTCACATCCATTGTAATATAGATATAACTCACAGCCTGTTAAAGCAATCAACAAACAATTAGACCGCTCAATATATTCACGCTCCAACGAGCGATGAGTTGTATTGAGCGTGCCTATTAAGGAGCGATCGAAGCTCGTCAGACACCCCAAATATTCAGGAAGAATCATGCCATCAAGATCCGCCAACGATGTAGACGTAGCAGAGCAATATTGGCACTACCTAGAAATATCCAAGGTTGCAACTATCTTACAAACCAACCTGGAAAGCGGTTTAGAACCGACAGAAGCCAACCATCGCCAACAGAAATTCGGGCCCAACGAACTAACGGTTAAAGCAGGGAAACCAGCCTGGTTAAAATTTATCCTGCAATTTAACCAACCCCTCCTGATCATCTTGCTGAGTGCAGGTTTAATCAAAGCAGTGATCGGAGAATGGCTAAACGCTAGCGTAATTTGGGGCGTAACAACCACCAACGCTACTATTAGCTTCATCCAAGAAGCTGGAGCCGAGAAAAAAATTGAAGCCCTAGCCCAAGCTGTCACCACAGAAGCCACAGTCATTCGGGGCGGCAAAAAATTAAGAATTCCCTCCAAAGAACTCGTTGTCGGCGACTTAGTAATCCTGACTTCCGGCGACAAAGTACCGGCAGACTTGCGCTTAGTGAAAGTCCGCGACTTGCAAATCGACGAATCGGGACTCACCGGGGAATCAGTCGCTGTCGAAAAAGAATTAGGACAATCTGGAGACATAGTTCTGCCAAAAGAAACGCCGCTAGCAGAACGGGATAACATGGCCTATGCCGGCAGTTTTGTCACTTTTGGTCAAGGTAGCGGCATCGTAATTGCGATCGCCAATAAAACCGAAACCGGCAAAATCTCCCAGCTATTAGATCGGCACATCGACCTCACCACCCCCTTAACCCGCAAATTCAACCAATTCAGTCAAAACTGGCTGTTATTCGTGTTGGGGATGGCAACCTTGACCTTCGCAGTCAGATTGGGGCGGCCAGTCCCTGCGGGAGTTTCAGCCTTTAAAGAAGCAGTCGAACCCGCAGTCGCCCTGATTGTCGGTGCAATTCCCGAAGGCTTACCCGCCGTCATTACCGTCACCCTAGCCGTAGGCGTTTCCCGGATGGCAAATCGCCACGCGATCGTCCGCAAATTGCCCGCAGTGGAAACCCTCGGCGGCGCTACAGTCATCTGTTCCGACAAAACCGGAACTTTGACGGAAAACCAAATGACGGTGCAAGAAATCTATTCTGGCGGCGAATCCTACTCTGTTACGGGTACGGGATACAGCCCCGAAGGTGAAATTCAACTCAACCAACTGCCAATTACTGTCAGCCAAGCTCCAACTTTGCAAGAATGTTTACAAGCTGGACTCCTTTGCAACGACTCTCACCTGGAATTTAAAGACGATAATTGGATAGTCGTCGGAGATCCGACAGAAGGAGCGTTAATTGCTGCGGGCAAAAAAGCTGATTTGAGCCAGCAAATTTTGTCCAAGTCAATGCAGCGGCTGGATTCAATTCCCTTTGAATCTCAGTTTCAATACATGGCGACGCTGCACCGAACTCCCACTGGCAAAATTTTGTACGTCAAAGGTTCCGTAGAATCAATTCTCGGCCGCTGCGGTTCCAGTCTTGATACTCAAGGAAATCCGGTAGAAGTCGATCGCGAACAAATTCACCTTTCTGTCGATGAAATGGCAAAGCAAGGCTTGCGCGTCTTGGCTTTAGCGAAAAAGCCAGTACCCGAAAGCCAAAATTCCGTCGATCACTCGGATTTGGAGTCAGGCCTGGTTTTCTTGGGACTGCAAGGCATGATTGACCCGCCGCGGGCAGAAGCGATCGCAGCCGTCCAAGCTTGTCAAACCGCCGGCATCCAAGTCAAAATGATTACCGGCGACCACATCGCTACAGCCAAGGCGATCGCCCGCCGCATGGGATTCCGCAAAACTAAACACCACAGAGAACTTGTAGCCTACACCGGCGCCGAGCTCGCCTCCATGAGCAAGCAGGAACTCGGCGAAGCTGTAGAAGCCGGCTCAGTTTTTGCCCGCGTCGCCCCAGAACAAAAACTCCGCCTGGTAGAAGCTTTGCAGCAAAAAGGGGAAATTGTGGCGATGACGGGAGACGGCGTTAACGACGCGCCGGCGCTGAAACAAGCGGATATCGGGATTGCGATGGGCAGCGGTACGGAGGTTTCTAAGGAAGCCGCCGACATGATTTTGACTGATGATAACTTTGCGTCGATCGAATCTGCTGTCGAAGAAGGGCGATCGGTTTACAAAAACCTGCTCAAAGCAATCAGCTTCATTCTCCCAGTCAACGGCGGAGAATCGATGACAATTTTGCTCAGCACCCTCCTCGGTCGAGAATTGCCGATTTTGTCGCTACAAATTCTCTGGCTGAATATGCTCAACTCGATCACCATGACTGTGCCCCTGGCTTTCGAGCCCAAGTCAGCGGGAGTCATGAAACAGCAGCCCCGACCAGTAAACGAACCTTTCCTCACCGGAAATCGGATCAAGCGGATCATCGCTATTTCTCTTTACAACTGGACTCTGATTTTCGGGATGTTTGAATGGGTACGCCAAGCTCCTTGGGGCACCTTGGAACTGGCCCGGACAATGGCGATTCAAGCTTTGGTAATGGGAAGAATTTTTTACCTGTTGAGTCTCAGCCAGTTGTTGCCTTCTTTGATTGCTAAATTTAGCGGTTCTAAGGAAGAAGTTAGCGGCGCTCCTGCCCTCGGTGTGGGAATTGTCCTGGCGATAATTTTGCAGATTATCTTTGCTAATTCTCCGTTTGTCAATCGCATATTTGAGACGGCTCCGATGAACCTGGATCAGTGGTTGATTTGCTTCGGTGTCGCTCTGCCCATGATCGGTGTTGCTCTCTCCGTCAACCGCTTTGACCCGCCCAACTAATCGAACTTGTAGGTACTGCGATCCCTTAGTAATTTCGGGTGTTTAGAAACCGGGTTTCTTGAAGAAACCCGGTTTCTCTGTTTTACGGAAATCGAACCTGAAAGCCCACGCCATATCATACAGCGTATTCCAAGTTTGTGAAGTGTAGGGACACAGCACTGCGGTCTTCCTACGAGGAGCTAACTAGAGGCGGGTGTACTTCATAAATATGGAATCTGCTGTATCCGGTAAATCACTTACGATTAAGCGCCAATTTTAGGACACCAATGAAAACGAGTTAACCCTTTGAAAACAGCAAAATCGTATAATAGGAATTATTTCTGTATAATTTACTACAATTAACGTAAAAAAAGTAAACATATATTAACAAAGTAAATGTACACTGGTGGCGGTATTTGCTGCTTATTGACAATAGGTTTGAATGACCCCCGATCGCCATTCGCTACAACCTTTACTCAGCAAGTCTTGGTATGAACCAGTTTTGATAAGCAAACCCGATCGCCCTTTCCAACGGTTCGTTATCGATAGCGTGATCCTAAAAGATTTACTTATCAATCAAATTTAATAATTGTTTTAGAATTTCTGCAATAGTACGGTAGAGTTAATTATCAAGCCAAGAAAATGTGCTGCTCGCTTTTTGGGAGATCGCACAGCTCGGCCGATCGTCGAGATATTGAGTTAATCAAAAGTGTAAAATCAGCAGGGATAGTTTAAAGACTTATGCTAGCGATAAATCTTTTGCTCCCTCCTGCGAACCAGCGCTCAAAACAGTTCGCTAAATTCCATTAACGAACAGAAAAAAAGCGCATTGATAAACTTCAGTGATGTCGTTACAGAAGATTATGAATTGCAGCGAGGCTAGACTATGACAAAATTTTCAGAGCAATTTTCTCGGCGTAAATTTATCGTTACAGCAGGTGCATCTGCCGTCAGTTCAATACTGCTCAAAGGCTGTTTGGGAAATCCTCCAGAACCCGGTGCCACTGCCGGTGCTGACGGCGCGATACCCGCAGCTACCTCAGTAATGGCTGTTGCCAACGAGAAAAGAGTCGAAGGAATTGAAAGCACTAAAATCACATTGGGATACATCCCGATCGTCGAAGCAGCACCTTTAATCATTGCCCAAGAAAAAGGCTTTTTTGCCAAATACGGCATGACTGAGGTAACAGTTGCTAAGCAAGCCAACTGGGGTTCTGCCAGAGATAACCTAGAAATTGGTTCTGCAGGCGGCGGCATTGACGGTGGCCAGTGGCAAATGCCCATGCCTTATCAAATTAGTAAAGGGTTGATTACCAAAAACAGCGTCCAAATCCCCATGTATGTTCTAGCCCAGTTGAACACTCAGGGAAATGGAATTGCGATCGCGAGCAAACACCAAGGCAAAGGCATCGGGCTCAAACTAGACCAAGCTGCCCAAGACTACATGAAAGGCCTCAAACAAGCAGGCACGCCCTTCAAAGCAGCCTACACCTTCCCCAAAGCCAACCAAGACTTTTGGATTCGCTACTGGCTAGCAGCTAACGGCATCGATCCCGACACAGAAGCCGAGTTGCTAACAGTACCGTCAGCGCAAACCGTAGCCAACATGAAAACCGGCAGCATGGACGGTTTCAGTACCGGCGACCCCTGGCCCCTGCGGATCGTCACAGAGAACATCGGCTTCATGTCCGCCCTGACTGGCCAAATCTGGAAAGATCACCCCGAAGAGTATCTAGCAATTCGTGGCGACTGGGTAGACAAACACCCCAAGGCCACAGAAGCCCTGCTAGCAGGACTGATCGAAGCGCAGCAGTGGTGCGACAAACCAGAAAATCGCCCAGAATTAGTAGCCATTACTTCTGGCAGAAACTACTTTGACGTAGCTCCGGCAGTTTTGACACCTCCCTACCAGGGCAAGTACCTCATGGGTGACGGCCAACCAGCGATCGACGATTTCAAGATGAGTCCGCTGTACTGGAAAGACGACCTCGGCAACGTTTCTTATCCCTACAAGAGTCACGATTTGTGGTTCTTAACCGAAAGCGTGCGCTGGGGTTTCTTGCCAACTAACACCTTGGCAGATTCTAAGACAATCATCGATAAAGTCAACCGAGAAGATTTGTGGAAAGCCGCAGCAAAATTAGCCGGAGTTGCTGATGCTGACATTCCAAAAAGTACGTCTCGGGGCGTTGAGAAGTTCTTTGACGGCACAGAATTCAACCCGGAAAAGCCAGAAGCTTATCTCAAGAGTTTGGCAATTAAAAAAGTGTGATGGGGTCTTAGCTTCCCATAATTTAGTCTCAAAATTTAGTCTCGAAAATACACAGCACCAGACATAGGAGATTAGCAGCATGGCTGTAAGTACAAGTCGGAGAGGCGGCAATGCACAAGGAGCTTTTGGCGAGTTTTGGAAGAAGAATTCCCCAAATATCTTGCCGCCAATTTTAGGAGTTTTGGGCTTTCTGTTGGTTTGGCAATTCTTGTCAAGTACGGGACTGATAAAACTGCCGGGGCCGATCAGCATTTGGACTGACGAACGGACGCGGATTTTGTTGCTGTATCCTTTCATGAACTCCAAAACCTACGGAATTGGATTATTTTGGCAGACTTTGGCGAGTTTGGAACGGGTGGCAAAAGGCTACACTCTCGCGGCAGTTGTGGGAATTGGTACGGGTGTTTTGGTAGGTACAAATCCTTTTCTAAACCGCGCTTTAGATCCGCTTTTTCAGTTTTTGCGGATGGTGGCCCCTTTGGCTTGGGTTCCCATTGCCCTGGCTGCACTGCAACAAAACGAACCTGCTGCTTTGTTCGTGATTTTTATCACTTCAGTTTGGCCGATTTTAATCAACACGGCTGAAGGTGTTCGCCAAATTCCCGACGATTACAACAACGTGGCGAAAGTGCTGCAACTTTCTCGTCAGGAATATTACATCAACATCTTGTTTCCGTCGGCACTTCCTTATATCTTCACAGGATTGAGAATTGCGATCGGTTTGGCTTGGCTGGCGATTATTGCTGCGGAAATCGTGATGTCTGGGATTACGGGTATCGGCTTCTTTATTTGGAATGCTTACCAGCAAAACTACATCAGCGAAATTCTGTTAGCGGTGTTCTACATTGGGGCTGTTGGTTTGTTGCTCGATCGCATGATGGCTTGGTTGCAGCAAAAGATTGCTCCTTCTCAAGGAAAGTAGCTAATTAGATATGTTGACTGTTCACGGTTGACTTTTGACGGTTGACTTTTGACGGTTCACGGTTACAGCAATTACGAACTCCCTGGCTGAGAAACCTTTTTTTTAAACTCTTGTTAATGGATTAAAAAAAGTTTTTTGGTTGATTTAAGAAACAGGTTGCTGTATCCAGTCATAATATATTAACTATTAGCTGTTATATATCAACAGCGAACAGCGAACAGCGAACAGTCAACAGTCAACAGTCAACAGTCAACAGTCAAATAACAAACTTACAAAAAAGGCAAGAAAATCATGTCTGTTTTGATTGCAGTAGAACAACTAGAAAAAGTCTTTAATCTCTCTGATGGGGGGACATACATCGCCCTCAAAGGCATCGATCTAGAAATTAAAAAAGGCGAATTTATCTCCTTAATCGGACACTCCGGCTGCGGCAAATCTACGCTGCTCAATATGGTCGCAGGTTTGGATATGCCGACAGAAGGATTGGTGACAATTGAAGGGCAAAGAATCACCCAGCCTGGTCCCGATCGCATGGTAGTATTCCAAAACTATTCGCTGCTACCTTGGCGGACGGTCAGAGAAAATATTACCCTAGCCGTAGACTCGGTAATGAGCGGCTTACCCAAAGCCGAACGCCTCGAAATCATTCAAAAACACATCGATATGGTGGGCTTGACGCCCCACGCCGAGAAGCAACCCGCACTGCTATCAGGCGGACAAAAACAGCGGGTGGCGATCGCCCGTGCTCTGGCCCTGCGCCCGAAACTGTTACTCTTAGACGAACCCTTCGGCGCTTTGGATGCTTTGACTCGCGGCAACTTGCAAGAAAAGTTGATGGAAATTTGCCAAGAGTACGAAATTAGCGCTCTGATGGTAACGCACGATGTGGATGAGGCCGTGTTGCTGAGCGATCGCATTGTCATGCTCACGAACGGCCCAGAATCGAAGATTGGCGGCATTCTCGAAGTAGACATCCCCCGCCCCCGCAAACGGATGGAAGTCGTCTCACACCCTAGCTACTACGCTCTACGTAGCGAAATGATTTACTTCCTCAATCAGCAGAAGCGGGTCAAAAAACTGCGGGCGCGGAAAGTACCCGCGATCGCCCGCCACGGCCTAGAAAAAGTCAACCTCGAACTCGGCTTTATTCCGCTGGCAGCCTGCGCTCCCCTCGCTGTCGCCAAAGAAAAAGGCTTTTTTGCCAAGCACGGGCTCGATGAAGTCCACCTCGTGCGGGAAACAAGCTGGCGTGGCATCGTAGACGGCATCGCCGCAGGTTACTTAGACGCAGCCCAAATGCCCTCTGGGATGGCGATGTGGTTGAGCTTGGGGGGCCACCAAGAGCAGCCGATTCCGACGGTAACAGCCCTCACCATGAGCCGCAATGGTAATGGAATTACCCTCGCGAGGCGCTTTTACGACCAAGGGATCTACACTCTGGCAGACTTTAAAAAAATGCTCCAGAGAACGCCCGCGCAAACCCACCGTATGGGCATCGTTCACCCTTCTTCGATGCACAACCTGTTGCTGCGTTACTGGCTGGCTTCCGGTGGCATTGACCCGGATCGCGATGTGTTGCTGAAAAATATCCCACCAGCTCAAATGATCGTTGACTTGCAGGGCGGCACTATTGACGGTTTCTGCGTCGGCGAACCTTGGAACTTGCGGGCATCGATGGAAGGAGTCGGCTTTACAGTGGCTACAGATTTGGAACTTTGGCCCGGACACCCCGGCAAAATTCTCGGAGTTCGGGAAGACTGGGCAAATGCTTATCCCAACACTCACATTGCTCTAGTCAAAGCTTTGCTCGAAGCTTGTCACTACTGCGCCGATCCAAATCACGCCGCCGAGGTTTCGGAAATTGTCGCGGGAAGGGAGTACGTCGCTACTGATAAGAGTTACATCCAACTAGGCGACCCGAGATCTGTTGCTTGCAACCTCGATACTCCGATGCGGGAATACGCCCACCACTTGTTTTCTGGAGATGGGGTGAATCGCCCAAGCCGCACCGAACAACTCTGGCACATGGTGCAGATGGCGCGCTGGGGCGATACTGTGTTCCCGCGCAACTGGGTGGAAATTCTGGAGCGGGTGGTGCGAGTCGGTGCGTTCAGCACGGCGGCGCGAGAGCTGGGGATGGCTGATATTACTTACACTCGCGGTTCTCTCAGCTTGTTTGACGGCTCGGTGTTTAATGCTGACGACCCGATCGGCTATCTCAACAATCTGGCGATTAAACGCGATTTCACGATGGCGGAAGTTGTACTCGATTCCGGCCGCCGAGCTGCTTAGAGCGGTTTTTAGTTAGATAAAAACAGGGTAATTGCTAATTGTTAGTTGTTAGTTGTTAGTTGTTAATTGTTAATTGTTAACTGCTAATTGCTAGTTAGTAATTCCCTCTTCGTTCTTCCCTCTCGCCTCTTCCTTCTTTCCTCGCAAATCACCCAATCACAATTTCCTAAACCCATGCTCAACACCACTAAAAACCAGACGAACACCAAAACTCAAATCCAGCCGGGAAAAGGCCGCCGCCAACCTTTTTTGGTGATGGATAATGTTTATAAAGTATACCCAAACGGTTACAGGGCTTTAGAAAACGTCAATCTGAATGTAGCTGAGGGAGAGTTTATTACTCTGATTGGACACTCGGGCTGTGGCAAATCAACACTGTTAAATATGGTGTCGGGTTTTAGCCATCCGAGCCAGGGCACGGTGTCGATTAACGGAGAGCGGATTACGAAGCCGGGCCCCGATCGCATGGTGGTGTTTCAGGGTTATGCTTTGCTACCTTGGCGCACGGTGTTTGAAAATGTTTATCTGGCGGTTAATGCTGTATTTCCTGAGAAGTCGAAGGTGGAAAAAAATGCGATCGTCAAAGAGCATTTGGCGATGGTGGGATTGACAGAAGCTGCTGAGAAAAGACCGCCACAAATTTCGGGGGGGATGAAGCAGCGGGTTTCTATTGCCCGCGCTTTGGCAATTCGCCCAAAAGTGCTGATTTTAGACGAACCTTTTGGTGCTCTGGACGCAATTACTAAGGAGGAATTGCAAGAAGAGTTGCTGAAAATCTGGAACGATCACCGCTGTACGGTGTTGATGATTACTCACGATATTGATGAAGCGTTGTTTTTGGCCGATCGACTGGTGATGATGACTAACGGCCCGTCGGCGACAATTGGCGAAGTTTTGGAGATTCCTTTTCCGCGTCCGCGCGATCGGGTTCAAATGATGGAAGATCCGGAATACTACAATTTGCGGAACTACGCCCTAGATTTCCTGTTCCGTCGTTTTGCACACGATCACGATGCCTAATCGGTTGGCAAATCAAAGTTAAAGAGGAGAATTAGGAGACTTCTCGAAAAATTTGAATTCTTTTGCGAAGTAGGGGTTAGGCATCCTGCCGCCCCAAGACGAGCTTTTTTGCAGAAGTCTATTGAAAAGTTTAAGCCCCAGTCTTCCCCGATGTCCGGGGCACATCGCTGCGGGCGCAATTTTCCCGATCCGGTTGGGTAAACTGAAGCTTAATGGTGGACGAGAAGTTTTTTCGGACGTTCGGATCTTTTTCCGATATTTTACGTCTACCAGCGAAGAGACCCGATTGCCTAGCTGTCGGTAAGCTGGCATGAACTGAGCCCACCTTCTATTCGAGGGTGGGCTTCTTCTTCATGTTATTAACAGTTTTTGGGCGATGGGTGGTTGGTGCATTCCACCCTGGGAACTGGCACACTGCGGGAACGTTTATCGGTGTTTCATGGGTTAAGGCTGTTGTCAATATAAAGGTTTTCAGTTGAGTGAACTACAGATGCTCGGCTAGGGAAACGGCTGAGCCTAAGTCCGGCGCGGGGTTCTGTGACTTTTAACAATTGGTATAAGAGTGAGGATTGTAGCAAGACTTTTTTAAATTTGTATTACTCAGGTTTGTACGGAAAACTCCTCTGGGCCAATATCCCAATTTACCCAGCGAATTGCTTCTTTAGCTGATTCTATATCAGGCGGCACTCGCAACGCATGAATAAATCCCGTACTCGGACAGGTCATTTTTAACAAATAAACTGGCTTGCGATTACCCACGTCATCAAAATCATCGTCAAACTCGATGCTTAATAAAGTGTATTCCTGCCAACTGTCTAATTCTGTCACCGCTAGTTCTTGACAAATGCGATCGTAAGTAATTCCCTGAATTAACGCGCGCCGAACTTCTGCATTCTGTTCCTTCAACACCCACTTAGACTGCCACTGGTGCGGGTGCAGCCTGCCGTACCATTCGGGTAAAATCACGCCGTGATAGGCGTAAATCGAAACACCGTCGGCAAATTGTACCGCTGGTTTTCCTTCGGCGTGCAAGCGGTGGTTGCTGTCAACGGAAAGTGCGATCGGCTTTTCGCAGACAATGCAAACTTTGTCATAGGGATAAATCCAGCCGCAATCCCGGACAATCGATTGAAAAACAATCCAATTTCTGCCGTAAGAATGTGGTAAATTTATGACCGAAATGCAAAAATCCAACAAACTCCCATAAGCAGCCCACAATTCTGGTTGAATGCAATTACTGAGGTGTTTTCCTAATGTTGGCCGGATTTCTCCACTCCGCTCATCGATCACCTGTTGCGGTGGCAATTGGCTTGATATTTCGCCAGCTAAATAATTTCGCTCCGGCTCCCACAATTGCGTTTTCAGTTGAGTATAAAGTCGTTGTTCCAGTTGAGTTGGCAGTTGGTTTTGCAGTTCGGTTTCTAGTTGGCTTCCCAAATAACCCCGCAGTTGTTTTTCTAGCGGGCTGCGAAGTTTTGTCTCGAATTGGCTCCGCAGTTCGCTGCTGGGATTGTCAAATCGACTGACGATTAGATCCGCAGCTTCGTAGGGGCGATCGACAAAAATGATTTCCGGTGCTTTGAGGCCGATCGCACTGTAAGCCGATTTAACTGTTTCCGCAGCTTGCGATCGATTTATCGGGCCAGTGGAAAGCGATCTCGCTCTCCACTTTTCCCGATAAACTGGAATTAAAGCAGCTTGTTCTGGCGTTAGTTTTTTAACCTTAGTCTGCGACATACCTCCAACCTTGTGGCTCATATTCCCGCTGAATTCGCACCATCCAATTACCTTCGGGAATTGCGATCGCCTGGTGTTCTTCGTGACTCAATAAAGCTGTCGGTGAAAGCACCCGCAAGTACAGAGTACCGTCTTTTTCGTAAAGTTCAGCTTGTCCCTCAATAATCTGGTGAGAATGTCCGGTGACTTCACCTTCGGCGAGAGTTAGGTGAGGTTTTTTTTCTCCTTCGATTTTCGGTACGGGAGTGAGAATTACGTCGCCTTGTCGGATGGGTTGCATAGGTTTTTTCTAAATTTTGTTTACTGGTATCGCTCGATCGAGCTTTTCTACCGTTATTTAATACTACGGTTGTACTACATAGCTGTCAAGAGCTACAAACCAAATTCCACTTTTCCTCTAAACCGCAGTAATCCCGCGCCGAAACTCCTTAACTGCTTCCACCCTAGAAGCCATCAGCAAGCAGCAAGACAGCAGGTTGATGTCTAAACCGGGCAAAACTTCGCTTTGGTCAATTTTTTCATATCCGTGCGATCGCAAATGATACAAACCAAACACCCCGTCTTCCCAAAACCAAACTTCGGGGACTCCTAATGGTTGGTAGCGATTCAACTTGCTTTCTCCCCCACTGGCAAACACTACTTCGATGGCAAGATCGGGGGTAATACCTGTTGACTTGCCAATTAAAAAAGATTCATCAGTTTGTACTGAGACTTCCTGTCCCTTCTCTTGGGTAAAGCTACCCAAGGGGTTAAACTCGATGTCTTTTTCCACAAAGTAGTCCATCAGCAAACCTGCAATTTTCCTGCTGAAAGATTCATGTTCTTGCGAAACTGCCAAAATTTCTACCTCACCTTTGAAATAAAAAAGTCGGATGCCGGGGGAATCAGAAAACCCCTGCTCGATTAGCTTGAATTGTTGCCAATCAATCCCGGAATGAATTAGGCGCGGGTCTTTTGGTTTGTCTAAGGTTGCTGTCATGGCACGACTTAATTTAACTATTTTATAGCAATTTTAATTCGCACAAGTTTGCAAGAACATTTGTATGGTGCGTCCGATCCCAAAAACCTGTTTAAATCGAAACGATCGCCCTGTGACACACCATACAAGTTTATTTAACTATTATATTATCCTTGAAATGCGGCAACCGAAACTCGATCGCGCCCTGCTTCTTTCGCCCGATAAAGCGACTCATCGGCCATCGCAATTAGCTCCCCCGGCTGCGATCTCGCCTCTGGAATGCAGCAAGCTACACCCAAACTCAGCGTCACATATTCGCTGACAGCAGACTTAGCATGAGGTATTTGCAAACCCCGCACCTGTCGTGCGATCATTTCAGCTACGCAAGCCGCACCTTCAATATCGGTATTCGGCAAAACTACTACAAATTCCTCTCCACCGTAACGCGCCACTAAATCTGCAGCTCGCTTTACCGACTGCTGGATCACCGTCGCCACTTGCCGCAAACATTCATCCCCCGCTTGGTGACCATAAGTGTCGTTGTAAAGTTTGAAATAATCAATGTCGCACATAATCAAAGACAGTGGTGCTTCTTCCCTTGCCAAACGTCGCCATTCCGTATCGAGGTATTCATTAAAAGAGTGGCGGTTTCTTACCTCAGTCAAACTGTCGTAATTTGCCAAATACTGCAAGGCTCGATTCACTGTTTCTAACTGCTGTTTCTGCTGCTGCAACTGACGGTTGAGCTCCGCCAACTGCTGTTCTGCTGAGTGCGATCGCAACAAATTTCTCACCCTAGCGAGCAATTCCCTCTCGTCAAAAGGCTTTGAAATATAATCGTCAGCACCTGCATCCAAACTTTCGATCCGAGCTTCCATCCCCGATCGCGCTGTCAAAAAGATTACCGGAGTAGATTTCAATTCTGGCGTATTCCGAATCTCCTTGAGCAAATCCAGTCCGTTTTGTCTGGGCATGATTTGGTCGCTCACAATCAAATTTGGCTGCAAAGTTTTTGCTTTTTCTAAACCTTCAACCCCGTCCATCGCCACAGCGACTCGATAGTACGGAGTTAATAAAGTTTGGAGGTAAGCCAGCAGAAAATTGTTGTCTTCTACTACCAGCAACAGCGGTAATTCTCTACTGTCACTTGTTAATTGTTCCAGATAATTTTTGTCGTCAAAACTGTTAGGTTCCGGCAGCGTGGCCTGGGGTGTGGTCGCCCGGATATTTCCCGAACCCCACTCTCCGGAGCTGAATCCAGTCAGTCCAGCCAATTGGGCGATCGCACTCACCAACTGATTCGCTTCCACCGGCTTCGACAAATGCCTCTGAAACCCCGCCTCCAGCGCCGATGCCGAATCTTCTTCCTCAATGCCTCCCGTCAGCGCCACGGCCGGCAGCAGTTCCCTGTGCTCGGACATTTCCATTGCTCTGATGCGGCGGATTAAATCGCAGCCGTCGGCTCCCGATACCGTCATATCGCTGACCAACACGTCGGGGCGCGACTGTTGCAACTCCGCCATCGCTTCGCCGGCGCTACCCACCGCTGTTACCTTGGCTCCAAATGCTTCGAGGCCAGTTTTGAGAAATTGCCGGATCTCGGCGCTACTTTCCACCACCAGGACTTGCTTTCCCGCTAGGGGTTTGGAAACCGATCCGGGTCTGCTTTCCCTTTGGGTGATCGCAGCAGTGTGATCGTCGGGTGCATTTTTGTTGGCAATCGGTAGCAGCACCCCAAAGGTCGCCCCCTGACCGATACCGGGACTCGAAGCCCAAACACTTCCCCCGTGCAGTTCCACCAACTGCTGCACAATTGAGAGCCCCAGCCCCAGCCGATTTTGTTCCTTGGTCTGGAAGTTGTCTGCGGGGCGGAAGTAGTCAAAGATGTGCGGCAGAAATTTCGGATCGATGCCGCAACCGCTGTCGCTGACCTGAATCAAGACGCCCGACGGAGTAGGCTCGATTCGCACTTGAATTGGGTATGGTGTCGCTTCTGGGGTGAATTTTATGGCGTTTGCAAGGAGGTTCCAGACTACTTGCTGCAAGCGTTCTGCATCTGCCAAAACATGGCTGATGGCGGGGTCGAAATGTTTTTCTACGCGGAGGTTTTTAGCATCGGCGGCGGGACGGAGGGTGTCAATCGCAGATTCTATGATAGACGGGAGGTGAACTTGGCCGATGTTCAGGCACATTTTTCCTCGCAGCAACCGCGAGAGGTCGAGGAGATTGTCTATTTGTCGGTTTTGTAATTTGGCGTTGCGCTCGATGATTTCCAAAGCGTGGCTGGTGGTGGCTTCGTTTAAATTGCGCGATCGAGCTAGCTGTGCCCATCCCAAAATCGCACTCAGGGGCGATCGCAGTTCGTGGGAGGCGATCGCCAGAAATTCGTCTTTTGCCCGGTTGGCTTCGGTTTGGGCTGCTTCAACGGCTTTGCGATCGGTGATGTCGAATCCCATCGCCAAATACTGACAGGGTTTTCCCTTACAGTTCAACAGTGGAACTACTGCTGCGTACACCCAATAATCACTTCCATTCTTGGCTTTATTCTGAATGTCTCCTTGCCAAACTTCACCTTTGGCAACAGTTGACAGCAAATTTTTGATTAATTCCGAAGATTTATATTCCGAATGGAGGATGCCGAAGTGGCTGCCGATTAGTTCAGCACGGGAATAGTTGGAGATGCAGCAAAGTTGATCGCTGACATAGTTGATAATTCCTCGCGCGTCCGTCCTCACCGCCACTGCCGATCGGTCGATCACTCTTTTAAAATCTAAACATTCTTGTAGCGACGAATCTAGTTCTTTTGTCGTAGAAAATTGACCGAGCCGATCAGACGCGTTTTGTTGCTGGCGATCGGGCTTATCCTTACTCCGTTGTTGGATTTCCATTGCTTCTATCTTCCCCTGACGGCTGACACCTAATCTACTCGCATCCTGATTCATTATCACAATTTTCTTTCCCGCACCGGCGGGTGTAATATTTTGTATCTCTTCATCTTCCTGAAAAATTGGCAGGCACTACATCCACTCGGGAGTCACCTTAATTTTTGTTTATAGTTGGCTAAAGTTTGTCAATCTGAGGACTGATTTTTTCATGTCTAGCCGATCGTCGGCTGGTGGCTCATTCCTTTTTATCTGGTATCTTTTATATTTTACTAAGGGGAATCACTGAGAATTTTATGGTGTGGATCACACACCGACAGTTGCATTCTTGTTTGAAATGGGTATCATAACCGTCAACTTTTTGCTCACAATTACTCCTAGTATCTGGCACAAAGTCTCGTCTTCGGGAGGCTTTCGCGTCTGTGGCATTCTGCCTCATCTGCACTGAATGAGATATATGTGCATGACTAGACAGTTCCCAAATCAGGGGCGGGTTTGGGCGCACAAAGTCCCTATCTGGCGATCGTCCCTAACTTCTTTTAAATTATTTTCTTCAACATCTTGACAGGTCTGTATATTTTTTGTATTATAAAATGTAATATGCCTTCAGAGAAGAGAACCGGCTAACTGCCTTGACGCACTCAACTATTAACAATTTGAGGAAAATCGTCTGTGAATTTAGACGCTGTACGCGAGCAATTTGAACAAAGAGCCTTTGATTATGACGGCTTAATTCCCCGCATCATTCCGCGCTATGGCGAGCAACACGATGTAATATTGCAGTTAATCCCTTCTGAAACTAATGGTAACATAAAAGTTCTGGATTTAGGTGCGGGAACTGGCATACTTTCGGCTATGATTCTGCAAGCATTTCCTCAAGCAAAAGTCCTAGCCTTTGATATGGCCCAAAATATGCTGAAAACTTGCCAAACAAACTTGTCCGCTTTCCGAGAACGGCTGACCTTGCAGCAAGGAAACTTTGCCGAAGATGATTTCGGCAGCGGTTACGATTTGGTAGTTTCAGGCTTGGCAATCCACCACCTCGACAGCGCAGGTAAACAACAGCTATTTCACAAACTTTTTCACTCGATGAATCCAGGGGGAATCTTGCTAATTCGAGATATTGTGACAGGTGCTACTCCCCGGCTGACTGAGCAATACGAACAGTTGTGGCGGCAGTACATGAAAGCTAACGGAGAAGACGATGCAGAATGGTTTCAAAAATATCGAGAAGAAGATATTCCCTCCTCTGTTGAAGAGCAGACAAAGTGGCTTGCAGAAGCTGGTTTTGCCGACGTAGGATGTCACTGGCGCCATCTAAATTTTGCTATTTTTGGCGGATTTATCCCAAGGTAGAAGGCATTCGAAAGAATGCAGAGTTTTTTGATAATTATCAAAAGCTCGTGAAAAGTCGCACACTGAAAACTTTTTCACTCCCGGACGCAGAACCTAATTTTGTAGGTTCTTAAGGGCCAGTTTACCACTATAATTTGCGCGTAAAACCATTCATTTTTTGCGATATGAATAAGTTTCAACAAACCTGTAGAGGCGGGTTCATTCAAGCGCTCTCTGGCAGTGCCAACAGATTCAATAAACCCGCCCCCAGCCCACAATATAACCCGCTAGTGACATTTGGCAAAATGTGATTTAAAAGCTCAATAAATAAAGTAAAATCATGAGCGATTCTCGCTTAGTCAAAATTAGCAAATACCTGAGCAGACATCTGCGCCACGCGCCAGGGCGCATCGGCGTTGAACTCGATCCAGGTGGCTGGCTTCCTGTTAGCGAACTCCTCGATGCCTGCAAAAAAAATAAATTTCCTGTTCAGCTTGCAGAACTCAAAAAAGTAGTCGCAGAAAACCACAAGCAGCGCTTTTCATTTGACTCCACAGGCACTCTAATTCGTGCTAATCAAGGACACAGCGTAGAGGTTGACTTGCAGTTAGAACCCCGTGTTCCCCCGGATATTTTATATCACGGAACAGGTAGCACAGCCGTCGAGTCTATTCTCAGTCAAGGAATTAGGAAAATGTCGCGGCATCATGTTCATTTGTCCGTGAATATCCAGACGGCGCGCCAAGTAGGTGCAAGACATGGCATCCCGGCAGTCTTTACTGTAGATGCCGCAGCAATGCAACGCGACGGTCATACATTTTACTGCTCGGCAAACAAAGTTTGGCTAGTAGATTTTGTGCCGCCACCTTATCTCAAAATAAGTTGATAATTTTCACTTTTTTTGTTGAATGTGTACCACAAAAAATGTAAAATAAGAGTAAGTAGGAGTTGGGCAAAATGAGTGCGGAAGATATGGGTGATCGCGAAAATTATTTTAATCAAAACAATTCTCCAAATAGAGGTCTGCTAGGCTCTGGTTGGCGACCTTTTTACCGTCAATTTGATTGGGAACACCTGGTACATTTAGCGTCTAGGGATCCCTTAGAACTGGCTCAAAAAACTTTAGGGGTAGCTAGCGACCTTGCCGACGCAATGGGACGACACCAATATACTTGGTGGGCAAATATGTTAAATGTATTTTCGGAAAATACTCGCTACGAAATTGATGAATTTTGGGATTACATTACTCCGCAGCCAGTTTACCCGGATTACCGCTACAAAGATGTTTTAGTTACCGAAACGCCTGTGGTGCAATTGGTCAGCCGCGCTAGTATTCCCATCGACTACGTTCTCAACAAGCTCCAAGAGATTACTGTTTTCAAAGTTCTGGATTTGCTAGGGAAACCGGATGAAATTACCCAGTCTTTTATGGAGCGACATTTTTCTTATCCCCCAGAGCGGTTTGTTAGCTGGGAACGCTTGGAAGTTTTGGGTACTGTTTATGCTTCTTGGGCTCGATTCGGCTGCTGGCTACAAATTGACAGCTACGACAGGGGAAGACGCTGCTACACTCTAATTTGCCAAGATATTGCGCCACTCGTTAGCAAAGCAACTTATAATTTAGCGGTGATTCTGGGCGGGTACAAAAGTCGCGTCGGACAGGTTCACAGCCAGTTCCCAATTCGCACGTTTTCTGCGGAAGTTCAAAGTTTTACCGATACTGTTCAGCAGGCAATTTTGGATCAAAATCAGTTGGCTGTTTTGGTTAGTGGCGAACCGGGAACGGGCAAAACTGCTTGGACGCAAGCGGTAGCAAAGCAAATTTTAGTGCCGCTGGGTTATGTGATTTTTATCTTAGACCACGATGCTGTGGAAAATTTTGTGCCACCAAGTTATTTAGAGCGGATTTGTATTATTATCAATGAGGCTGATAATTTGGCTCAAGATCGATCGACTGCAGAGGCCCAACGCACTAATAAAACTGAACATATTTTGAGTTTGCTGGATGGAACTTTGTATCAAAGCGTCATCGACGAGCACGGCATTCAATTTCAGCAAAAACTCGTAGTTTTGATGACTTGCAACACGACTGAAAGATTAGATCCTGCAATGTTACGGAAAGGAAGAGTGGATTTTACCAGTGAATTTACGCACAAATTTGTTTGAGCGCTCTCTTGCATTCTCAAGCTATCTGGCGATCGCACTAGCTACACGATCTCATACCATGTTCAATGTGGGATTTTCAATTAAAGAATTAGGAATGACTGATGAAGCTCAAGGTTTGGATCCCAGACCTACATTTGCATTCTTTTGGGAACTTGTCTAAAATACCGAACAATCACCAAGAAATTTTCTGACTCTCAAAGTGTGGGGAAAATTTCTTGAAGACCTACAGATCATTGCTGTAAACAATCGCTTAAAACCCTTGTCTCTCTCATTTTTTTCCTAGTCTCGCTGCCCTCTCGGGCCCCGGAATAGTCGGGGGAGACAAGAGTTCACTCCAGTCGCCTCCGACTATTTCGGGGACGCCGGCGTGCTCTGTGCCTCATCGTTACACAGCAGGCGGGCACTACCTTTAGCCTTAAGTTGATAGCAACGCCTATAGACATATCCCCATCAAAAATGATATCAATGATGGGTGATACCCTCTAAGGGTATCGTCCGAGAGAGCAAATCAGGGGAAAACAGCATTTTTGGTCTCAAACAGAGTTTTTCAAACTTGACAGCTATGGAGGAAATCCCAAACCGTGCAAACTAAGCCAGTTCAGCAAAAAAGTCAGGGACTGGGAAGGTACGTTGACGGGAATGTCCCTATCGCCCAACAACCCGCAGAGGCAGCAGTGTCGGAGAGTAAAGAGCGATTTCGGCGGTTTGTGGAGCGCTCCGCCGAAGCCGTGGCAATGGTAGATTGTGAAATGCGCTATCTGTCGGTTTCCCGTCGCTGGGAAACAGATTGCGGGTTGGGCGACGGTGAGGCGATCGGCCGATCTCATTGGGAACTGTTCCCGAATCTCCCGGAATATTGGGAGCAAAATGCCCAGGCTTGTTTGGCGGGAGTTTTGGAATACAGCGAGTTTGTGGCAGGGCGATCGATCGCATCTGTATCAGGAAAAAACGCAAGCGGCTCTGTCAGCGAGTCGGTAAGATGGGTATTTCAGCCTTGGAAAAATAACGAAGGTGCGATCGGCGGTTTGATTTTGTTTGCATCTAAGATAGGTGAGGCTCCCGCTCAAACCAATTGCTCTAATAAATTTCCGTCCGAGGTCAAATGCAAGCAGTTAGAAACAATACCACAACTAACTCAAATTGCCCTCGAAAATGCTGCTGATACAATCTTTTTTAGTACCTCAGACGGTCAAATTTGCTACGCGAACAAAGCCGCTTGCCATCTTTTTGGCTACTCGGAATCGGAACTGCTAAACATGAGGGTTAGCGACATCGATTCGCAGTTGCCAGCATCGGATTGGCGAGAACACTGGGATCAACTCAAGCAGCAAACCAACCTCACTTTTGAAACCAGTTACAAAACCAAAGACGGCGCCCGTTTTTCCGTCGAAGTTAAAGTCAATTATTTAGAATACGGCGGCTGCGAATACCGCTGCGCGATCGCCCGCGACATTTCCGCTCGCCTCGCAGCAGAATCAGCGCTTGTAGAGGCAAAAGAGCAACTTCAAGCCGTTTTGGACGCCGTGCCGGGATTAGTTTCTTGGGTAAGTTCCGATTTGCGCTACTTGGGAGTAAACCGACATTTAGCTAGCGCTTACAAAATGCCAGCCGAACTATTTTTCGGTCAAAAAGTAGGTTTTTTAGATACAAGTCCCAAATTTAACGATTTAGTATACGATTTCTTTGCTAACCATAAAAAGAAAACATCTCAAGAAGTAACAGCGAGCATCAGAGGAGAAAATAAAACTTATCTAATTGTCGCTCAAAAATACCATAACAATACGGCGGCGGTATTTGTGGGATTGGATATTACAGAAAGTAAACAGTCTCTTTTAGCTTTGCAAGAATCCGAAGAACGCCTGCGACAACAAGCGACTAAATTAGAGCAGACGCTGTTAATTTTGCAGCGAACTCAAACTCAACTGATTCAAACAGAAAAGATGTCCTCTCTGGGGCAGTTGGTAGCAGGAATAGCGCACGAAATCAACAATCCAGTTAGTTTTATTTCGGGCAATGTCAGCCACGCCACGGGCTACATTCAAGAACTGCTGCGAACGATAGACTTTTACCAAAAGTATTATCCGCATCCCGTGCCGGAAATTCAAGATTTGATGGAAGAATTAGACTTAGACTTCATCAAAAAAGACTTGCCAAAACTGCTAAATTCAATGAAAGTCGGTTCGGAAAGGATTCGCGATGTCGTGCGATCGCTCCGCTTGTTCTCGCGTACCGACGAAGCCCAAATGAAGCCTGCTGATATCCACGAAGGTTTGGACAGCACTTTGCTGATCTTGCAAAATCGCCTGCAAGCTAAAGGGGGACGGCCGGGGATTTCTCTAGTTAAAGAGTACGGGGATTTGCCGCGAGTTCACTGCTATGCGGGGCATTTAAACCAAGTGTTCATGCACTTGTTGACAAATGCGATCGACGCTTTGGAAGAAGGGGGGAGAAATGCGGAAAAGTATAGTAAAATGCAAAGTCAGTCTTTGTTGTCTGCAGGCCGAGCGAGAGCTGAAGTATTCAATCCCGAAATTCGGATTCGGACTTTTGTGGTAGGGGAAAACGAAGTTGCGATCGCCATTAGTGACAATGGCCCTGGCATGACTGAAGAAGTCCTCGACTGCATCTTTGACCCTTTGTTTACCACTAAATGTCCAGACACGAGCACAGGTTTGGGTCTAGCAATATCCCAGCACTTAGTAGTAGAAAAGCACGGCGGTGAGTTGCGCTGTGTTTCGCGTCCGGGAGAGGGAACGGAGTTGATAATTAAAATTGCGATCTGCAACGATTAATTAGCTATTTACAAATAGGAACTAACATGGTAATTGAGTGGCTGAAATTTAAAGTACCTCAAGAAAAGTGGGAGCAGTTTATTCAGCGAGATCAGGAAGTTTGGACGGAGGGACTAAAAAGTTGGGACGGTTTTTTAGGCAAAGAAATTTGGGTAGATCCGGTGGAAAATGAGGTGGTGATGTTGATTCGCTGGGAAACTAGGGAGAAGTGGAAGTCGATCCCACAAAGCACAATAGATGAGTTGGATGCCAAAATGGGCGATTTGCAAATTGCGATCGCCGAAAGTCGCGAATATCAAGTTCGCAAGTTTTTGCATTAGTCATCAGTCATTAGTTAGTAGTCATTAGTCAGCATTTAGGAACTCAAGGATTGTGGGGTTCTCTACCGACAGTTCCAGAGTCAAGGTGCTTGTTTTTTCACCGACTTTTGGAGTGCTTATCAGAGAGTTTTTCCAAAAAAAAAACCCAATCAGTAGTCAAGAAAAGTGGCTAAACTTCCTATATAGAAAGATTTAACAATACGATGAGACAAAGAATATCTCGTTGAGTCAGAAAAACTCTTTCCTTTTCTAAAAGCTCTCCAATCATATTGGAGCAATCGGGTATTTTATTCATTAGTATAACGCCTGTTTATCTAGAGAGTGAAAGCCTTATTTTTTCATGACTATCTAGGACTACCCACTTCCGAACTAGAAAAACAAGTCATGTCATTGTTGGCGACTGAAAACCAGCCAGTCCACGTCGCCAAATTGCTACAAAACGGACAAATATCATCATCAGATTTGCTAAACGCATTGCAATCTCTATCGCGGCGCTGCTTGATCGAAAAACAGCAAACTCTTTACACTTTGCCACCTGTACTGAAGCAATATATCAAAGGGTTATAACCAAATTTTTCCGGGACGCATAAATACCAAAGAAACCGGGTTTTTTACCGAGTCAGCAGGCGGCGACGAACTATTATCGTAAAAAAACGGTTTATGTAACCCATGCGTAAGTCCTAATTTTAAGAAAATTTTGCATAGAGAGCTGAAATAAAATTAACGCTTAAAAAGCCTACTCCAAGTACAAGAATGATAAAGATGGCGATACTGAAAATAGACTTTAGCCGATCGCCCATTCCGGGTTTTTCTGAGTTCATTGGTCAATTTTGGCAGTAAACTTGATCCGGGCAATTGAGAAAGAGTAAATTGTACCAATGCGCGAACAAAAAGGCAACTCCAGACAAGCTCCAAATCCCGATATCCATCAGTAGGTCGCATTTTTTTAACTTTTAATCTCAAATCTCAAATCGTCTTAGGCATTGTTCGGTTAGCCTGGGCAGCTATTGTCGCTCGCCCGAACCCGATGACCCTAACTCCTGTAAAATAGAGGGCGCGTTGGGGCGAACCTTTTAACAGCCGGAATTGGGCGCGATCGCCACAGGCTCCCAAATACATAATAATATGGCAGTCATCCTTAACTTACTCACAAAGGTAAAAATAGAAGAGTGCCAAGAAATAATCTAAAACATATAACTGAAAAAAGGATAGAAATCGATGCTCCACCCAATCTCGCAACCTTACCAACAACGAGTAAATACTATGACCCAAAGAGCCGTGCGGAAGCCAAAACCCTCTGTTGCAAACCACTTGAGACCAAGTTTTCCTCAAAGGCACTGGCTGGAGATGGCAGAGTACGCCTCTCTGGCGGCCTCTGGTGTGGGTTCCCTGGCGGTGGCAGTGTCGGGTCAAGCTTTTTACGGGGTGGCTCCCCTAACTTTGGCTTTGTCGCTGAATGTTGCTAACCGGTATCGGTTCGAGCAGCAAGTGCGGGTGCATCACAATTCGGAAATGGCCCAAGTCCAAAAGTCTGTCAATAAAGTCGAAAAAACGGCCGTGACGGTAATTGTTAAATTACGCAAGCAGTTGTCTGCAGATATTGCAGCGCTGCGTCAGCAAATGGCTGCCATGCCTAGGGCTGAAGGCTTTGAGGATTCTATCGATATTCAGCGGCAGTTGCTGAGTTTAGGAGAGTCGGTAGCTTCTTTGCAAGAAATCGTGGCGTCTGCTGTGCTCGATGTCCGCCAGCAGGTGAGCGAACAACTGCAAGATTTATCGGTTGACCAACGGGCGAATCTCGAAGCTGTGGAACAGGCTATAGAGCAACTGCAAAGTGCGACGCAAGGCTTGGCAGAAACTTCTATCACCAGAGACGACTGGGAAGTAGTAAATACTCGATTTTTGGAAATCCAGAAAGTGATGGCCAATTTGCAAAGCCAACTGCAAGCTCCCGCACACCAATCAACTGCAGATTTGTCTATCGTCCAAGCTCAAATCCACCGTTTGGAACATGAGCAGCAAGAAGTTGTCAAACCTCACCTTAAGCGCTTAATCTCAGTGGTCAAGGAGTTGCAGCACACACCAGAGAATCGTCAGTAGTTATTAGTCAGCAGTCATTAGTCATCAGTCAGAAGGAATACTTTTCCCTTCGGACACTGAGACAGTCTCCGACTCTCCGACTCACGCCCGATCGAGTCCTACTTTTTCGACAACTGTGTTAAAAGATTAAAAGCTAATCTGTCTAGTTCACCTGTTTTCAACCTGTTACAAGAAAAATCAATGACTGCAACCGTAACTATTGCTGATAACCCGTTACTAATCGGTCAAGGATTGCCTCCATTTGACGCGATCAAACCAGAACACGTAGTCCCCGCTGTTACCCAACTGCTGACCGAACTAGAAGCTTCGCTAGCTGACTTAGAATCGTCTGTAGAGCCGACTTGGAGCGGCTTAGTAGAACCATTGCAGCGACTCGGAGAGCGTTTAAATTGGAGCTGGAGCATTGTCGGACATTTGATGGGCGTGAAAAATAGCCCGGAATTGCGATCGGCTCACGAAACAGTGCAGCCGGAAGTAGTAAAATTTTGGAGCAAGCTCAGTCAAAGCAAACCGCTTTATGAAGCTTTTAAAGCACTGCGGGCTAGTGAAAATTGGGACAGCTTAGAGTCAGCTCAAAAGCGAATTGTCGAAGCCGCTCTCCGAGACGCCCAACTCTCCGGCGTCGGTTTAGAAGGCGAGCAAAAAGAGCGTTTTAATGCCATTCAATTAGAATTGGCAGAAATTACTACCCAATTTTCTAATCACGTCCTCGACGCTACCAAAGCATTCAGCATCACCCTCACAAACAAAGACGAAATTGACGGTTTGCCGCCGAGTTTGTTGAGTTTAGCAGCTCAAGCCGCTCGCAGCGCTGGCGAAGAAAATGCGGATGCTGAAAACGGCCCTTGGCGGATTACTTTAGACTTTCCGAGTTACGGCCCTTTCATGCAGCACAGCACCCGCGGCGACTTGCGCGAAAAGTTGTACAAAGCTTTTATCGGCAGAGCAAGTAGCGGAGAATTGAATAACTGGCCGTTGACCGATCGCATTTTAGCTTTGCGCCAGGAAAAAGCTGCTTTGCTCGGGTTTAGCAGTTATGCCGAATTGAGCTTGGCGAGCAAAATGGCTCCCGACGTGACAGCAGTGGAAGCTTTGTTAGAAGAATTGCGTCAGGCTAGTTATGATGCTGCTGTCAAAGATTTAGAAGAATTGAAAGCTTTTGCTGCCGAAAAAGGCGCGGCGGAAGCTGGGGATTTGAAGCACTGGGATGTGGGTTTTTGGTCGGAACGGCGCAGGGAAGAAAAGTTTGCTTTTAGTGCCGAAGAATTGCGACCTTATTTTGCTTTACCACAGGTATTAGAGGGGTTATTTGGATTAGTCAAGCGGCTGTTCGGCGTGACAGTAACTGCGGCGGACGGTCAAACTCCTGTGTGGCACAAAGATGTGCGCTATTTCCAAATAAATGACGAAGCAGGAAATACGATCGCCAATTTCTATTTAGACCCCTACAGCCGCCCCGAGGAAAAGCGCGGCGGTGCTTGGATGGACGAGTGCGTAGTGCGCGCTAAATTTATGGAAGCCGGAAAGACAACCACGCGGTTGCCGGTGGCTTATTTGGTGTGCAACCAAAGTCCTCCGGTTGACGGCAAACCGAGTTTAATGACTTTCTTGGAAGTCGAAACTTTGTTTCACGAATTCGGTCACGGTTTGCAGCATATGCTGACAACGGTAGACTATCCGGGGGCTTCGGGCATCAATAATGTTGAGTGGGATGCAGTGGAATTGCCCAGTCAATTTATGGAAAATTGGTGTTACGATCGCGCGACTTTGTTCGGGATGGCAAAGCATTACGAAACCGGGGAAATTTTGCCGGAACACTACTACCAAAAACTGCTAGCAGCGCGCCACTACATGAGCGGCACCGTCATGCTCAGGCAAGTACATTTTAGCAGCGTTGACATCGAATTGCACCACCGCTATCGATCGGGCGGCAGCGAAACTGTGGCCGATGTCCGCAACCGCATCGCTAAAACTACCACTGTTTTGCCTCCTTTGGAAGAAGACGCATTTTTGTGCGCTTTCGGACACATTTTTGCGGGTGGCTATGCGGCGGGGTATTACAGTTATAAATGGGCAGAAGTGCTCAGCGCTGATGCTTTTGCGGCGTTTGAGGAAGCGGGTTTGGAAGATGAAAGTGCGATCGCCTCTACAGGCAAGCGCTTCCGAGATACAGTATTAGGATTGGGAGGCAGTTTGCACCCGATGGAAGTGTTTAAAACTTTCCGGGGACGCGAACCGAGCACTAAAGCTTTGTTGAGACACAGCGGTTTAGTTGCAGCTTAATTTAAGTGTGGAATAACTGGGGATTAATGCGGGTAAATTTATCTGAATTAATCCCCAGTTTTTTGTTAACCAAAATTTACGCATATCCTGTATGTTTAGCGTGCGGTGTGAATGAAGTCTTACCGCTAGAGTTTATATCAAATCAGGTAGCATCGGAATTATTCATCTCTCCGTTCTCTGACTCTGTGTTCTCTGTGTCCTCTGCGGTTTAATCATTCCAATTCAACCGGAATTCATCTCATGCGTAAAACCCCTTTCTGCCTAACTTTTGCTGAATTCAAAATGTTTGTAGTAAAAACTAAAGTCCTCAGATTTTTCTACTAATTCCCCCAATTATTGCAACATATAATCCTGCGACCATCTGTAGGGAAACGGCACTGCCGTGTCCGGCGCGAGACTCTGCAAGTTTTCATATTTGTTATAAAATTGATAATTGTAGCCACACTTTTTTATTGGTATTAATAAAACTAAAATTTTCACTACAAACCCATTGTATTGTAGAACCTCATGCAATAAAAATCTGTAGTTTGGCACATCATCCCCAATCTTTTGGTAAAAAATCGGGCAAAAAGTGCGTTAGCGAAGCCCTCGAAGAGGATCGCCAGCGGCTTTTAGTTGAGCTTGGAAAGCTCATAAAACCAGCATTTGCGAATATTTACTGTTATTGATCACTGATTATACTTAAGTTTCCCTCTCCCGGAAATCAAGTTTATATTTTGCAACATTTATCGGGTTTGGTCTCGATACAGGTAATGCTTTTATTAGCAAATAAAAATTGAGGAGTTTACCGAATCTTTAAGATAGAGTGGCAATAGCGAGTCTTTTTTAAATTTTTGATAAAGAACGGGGTACTCGGCGTCAAAAGGGTAAAAATTTTAGGCAGAAACTAAAAAACTTAGTTGGATTAATTTGAGGATTGTCATAAAAAATCTTTGTATATTATATGATCAAAAGTAAGGATTGATAGTTAGTCGTTCACCCATAGATTAAGATTTTCATGGATATTCAATTAATTAATATCGGTTTTGGTAACATTGTGTCTGCTAATCGAGTGATTGCCATTGTCAGTCCAGAGTCAGCGCCAATTAAGCGGATTATTACTGATGCGCGGGAGCGGGGACAACTGGTTGACGCAACTTACGGTCGCCGCACGAGAGCG
Organism: Microcoleus sp. Pol8_D6; assembly: GCF_036700965.1. Classification (NCBI taxonomy): domain Bacteria; kingdom Bacillati; phylum Cyanobacteriota; class Cyanophyceae; order Oscillatoriales; family Microcoleaceae; genus Microcoleus; species Microcoleus sp. Pol8_D6. Next base: position 69,366 of record NZ_JAUBPW010000007.1, read on the forward strand.
GTAATTATTACAGATTCGAGTCACGTCATCCTCTCGGCGATTCAGCCGGAAACGGTTGCTAATCGTTTTGTGGTGAGCAAAGACGGTCAAGGTCGGGATGATTGAGGTTTGTCAGTTGCAATTTGAGCGTTTACAGTCTAAAGTAAGCAGAAACTTAAATTGTTACACGTTTCTATTCTAAAGATGAAATCTGGTAAATTAATTGTTCTGACGGGGCCTAGCGGTGTGGGGAAAGGCACCTTAGTACGATCGCTCCTCAATCGCCATTCCGAATTATATCTTTCGGTATCGGTGACAACTCGATCGCCCCGTGAGGGAGAAATTGAGGGACAGCACTACTATTTTGTCAGCCGCAGCCGCTTTGAACAAATGGTTGAGGCTGGAGAGTTGGCGGAATGGGCCGAGTTTGCCGGTAATTTTTACGGTACTCCTTATTTTGGTCTCAAGCAAGGAATTGGTGAGGGAAAATGGGTAATCCTCGAAATTGAGTTGGAAGGGGCTAGGCAAATTAGGAATAATTTTCCACAGGCACTGCGAATTTTTATTTTACCTCCTTCTTGGGAAGAATTGGAGCGGCGCCTGCGGAGTCGGGGTCAAGATTCCGAAATTGCGATCGCCCGTCGGTTGCTGCGTGCTAAAGAGGAAATTGAAGCGGCGGGGGAATTTGATTTCCAAGTTGTTAATGATGATTTGGAAGTTGCTTTGAAAAAGCTAGAATCAAAACTTAATTTGGGTGAGCTTTCAGGTAACTAATGACTAATTACCCATTTCTCCGTCCTGGCTAAAACTTCGCTACTTTGTTTGATAGCAACACAAACTTTTAAATTCAATTCCAGAATATTTAAGGAAGGCGGAAATTTCCGTATAGGTTCGATTTCGCGAGGAGAACAGCCCAACATTTCCATATAAGCTAGCGTCCACCCAATAGCTGCAATATCCCTTACATTGCCTTCTCCGGCGCAAAGGTAACAACCCAAGTCGCCCTCCGGCCCACACTCAGGACAAACCCAATTGCCCAGGTGTGAATTGAGCTGATTTGTGCGGGAGGCGGATGCAATTGTTAATGCTTTAATATGATTTTGAACTACTTGTTTAAAACCTCGGTTTTGGTTGCTGCGGTGGTCGGAATTACCGTGCGATCGCCCGATTGCTACTGCTTGCTGTTGTGGCGAAGCAAGAGAGGCTGTTTGGTTGTCCCTGGTTACTCTAGATTCGCCTAGGTTCGCAGTTAGCGGAATACCATAGTCTTTCGACTCCGCAATCTGAGAGTGGTTGAGTGCGCTGGAGGAATCGGGTTCGGAAGTTGTGAAGGAGGTTTCTATTTGATCGGCAAAATCTTGCATTGAGAGGTGATGTTCGATCGCCAAAGACCAAGTTCTTTTATGTCGGAGGTCGCCATATTTTCTGGCTTCTTCCTCAGTAATGCCGATCGCCGCAGCCTCTTGGCGCAGCACATTCATCGAAGTCATTGTATCTGATATCATTAGTTTGTTTGCAGTTAAAATTACGATCGCCCGCTCAGCCTACAAATAAATTACCTTAGATATACTACAATAGTCCGGACTATTTTGAGATCCTAGTGGGAAACCCTTGATTTTCCGTTATGAAAGAGATTGTACAATCGCCCTGACACCCTTATTTTACGCTTGGCAATCACACACTGTCCGAAGCATTGATAGTAGCCTAAATCTAAAATCTAAAATCTAAAATCTAAAATTGGATGACTTCAATTCTTCCCGATACAGCTTTATCTGTTGCTGGACTAACATCATACCTGCAAGAGTTGTTGGAGGGCGATCGCAACCTGCAATCAGTTTGGCTGACAGGCGAGGTGTCGAACGTTTCGCACCACCCCAGCGGCTGCTTTTTCACTCTGTGCGACACCGACAAAAGCGCTGCTATTCGCTGCGTGGTGTGGAATTCTCAGCGGCAAAAATTGGTGCAAATCCCCGAAAAAGGGGAACAGTTGCTGGTTTTGGGAAGCATCCGGGTTTACAAAAATCGCGGCGAGTACCAGTTGACAGTTGTGCAATCGCTACCGGCTGGGGAAGGATTGCAGGCTTTGCGGTTGCAGCAATTGCGATCGCGCTTGGATGCTGAGGGTTTCTTCGATCCCGCCAGAAAGCGCCCGATTCCCGCACACCCACAAATTGTGGCCGTGGTGACATCGGATACCGGCGCTGCTTGGGGAGACATTCAGCGGACTCTAGCCCAAAGATATCCGGGTTTGCGGGTGTTGCTGTCGCCGACAGGAGTGCAAGGAGAATTGGCTGCTGCTGCGATCGCCCGCGCGATCGCCCGTGTAGAATTGGACGGTAGGGCGGATGTGATCATTTTAGGGCGGGGCGGCGGTTCTGCGGAAGATTTGGCTTGTTTTAATGATGAGAGAGTTGTCAGGGCGATCGCCAATTGTGCGATTCCAATTATTACAGGCATCGGACACGAAAGAGACGAATCTCTCGCCGATTTAGTAGCAGATAAACGAGCCCATACTCCGACTGCGGCGGCCGCTCAAGCGGTACCAATTTTAGCAGATCTTTACTTTGAACACAAGCAGCGAATGGTCAATTTAGCAAACGCTGTGCGGGCAAGATTTCAGACAGAAGAAGAGCATTTGCAACTGTTACAAAATCGATTAAAACGTTTGCCTGCGACATCCCGAACTTTGCGGCAAGCAACTGGTAAACTGGAGGTATTGCAAGAAAAGTTATCCGCACTGAATCCGGCAGCGGTTTTGCAAAGGGGTTATGCGGCGGTAATCCAAAGTGACGGTACGATCGTCCGCACAACTGACGGTTTGGAATTGGGAGAGGAATTGACTGTGAGGTTGAGTCGGGGCCTGCTGAAAGTTAAGATTGTAGAAGTATTGGATGCAGAAGAAAAGTTATGATTGATTCGCAGTTGCGCCAGTCTGACTGGAATTATGAGGAAACGGTCGATCGAATTGAAGCGATTATCGATCGGGTGGAATCGGGAGAGTTGCCTCTAGAAGAGGTTTTCGAGCAGTTTGGGGTGGCTGTGGAGTGTTGGCAGGAGTGCGAAAGCTTTTTGGCGCGGGGGAAGGAACAGATGGATTTGTCGATCGAGCTTTTGGCCGCGGAACCAGATTTTTAACCCTTCCAAATCCTGTAGGGGCGGGTTCACCAACCATCGATGAAACCCACAAACAATATCATAAACCCGCCCCATCCCCGCCCTAAATTTACATCAACATCTTACCAATAAATTCATCCTACATCTTTATTTTTGGTTGGGTGGGGGCGGGTTGACAAGATTCTTCATTTTCCCGATAGATGGTTGGTGAACCAGCCCCTACAATTTACGGCTTTATATAAATTACGGTAGCAATTGAGCGCTGATTTCTCAATGCAAACCCTGACAAATAAATCCCCACCAATAACTCAAATCATCAAAAGGATTTGACAGAGTGTAAATATTTTCTTTCAAACTTTCATATCCTTTCTTTTGTTTCTGAATCTGATTCTCCCGCTTCGTTATTTTCTTCAACTCCGCCCCCAACTTCTTAAACTCATCCGTCCCCGTATTGTAGGATTTATGCCGCAATTTTAACTTTTGTTTTTCCTTTTGAACCACAGCCAATTTTGACTTTAAATCCCCAATAATTCTCTGAAGCAACGGATCGATTTGCGGTTGATAAAGCTCTTTCAACTCCGCACCCGAAATTGTCCGCAACCTCATCTGTGCCCGTCGCAAAGCCTCTGGACGACTCAAACCTTCCTTGGGACTGCGATACTGATAGTAAAAAATCGCAAACAACGAAGTAGCAAAATCATCCACCGCCCACAAAGTGCTGACCACACTCCGAGCCCCCGCACACAAAAACCCCGTTCCCAAACTAAGAAGATTATCGGTAATTTCCGTCCCTCCTAAATTAGTTTCGCAGCAGGACATAAACACATCGGATAACTGCGGCAAGCGCCAACCAGGTGTCATCAATTCCCCTAACGTGATACTCCCGTCTCCTAAAAACAATCGCGATTCTAAAGGATTGTCCAAACGCGAAACAGCGTGGTGACTGGAGTGGATTACATTCACATTTTGGGCGAGGTTTCGATAGGCTGCGACTGTTGCTTCTTGACTTCCTTTTAAGCGCTCAGGTTTGGTCACAATTTCGGCAATTTGTTCGCACTCAAAAGGAGTGAAGTACAAATCATCAGTGGCATTTTCCACAATCCCGTATTTGGGCGATTCGATGGTTGGGCGTTGATGGCAATACTCCAAGATTTGGCAACTGGGCACGTAACGAATTAGGAATTTGTCACCAAGGAACACCCTTCGTAGGGGCGGTGCCCCCGTGCCCGCCCTCGGTTGGGGGGGTTCTATCGGCAATGCCGCCAGCGGAATCTGATGCAAAAACAGATGCGGAATCACAATCAATTCCTCAATTCCATCCAAACAATTACCAATTAACTCATCAACTTTTAACCGCCGCGACAAGTGAGACAAAAACTCACCCATCCCCTGTTGCCAAATTTTCCAATCCTGCAAATAAGGCCACAACCAACTCTCGCGAATCCACTTCTGAAAAGTTGCCAAACCCTCTCCCTGACAAGTGTGAATCTGCGGCGCTTTATCCTTGTAAATCACAAAAACATGAGTGTCATCAGTCGTGGTATAAAAACAGAGAATCGCCGTCTGCGAATTGTCAATGAGTTTCTGCATCTTCGCAAACTGCATCGGATCGACTTGAACTTGTCCCGCTAAAACTGGATCTAAACTGCGAATATTTTCCCAGATTCGCTGTTTCTGGGCTTCCAATTCTTGAATCTTCTCCGTGTAAGCAGATAACTCTGCCCGACTGCGCGACTGACTCCCCACACTGGCTAATTCTTTATTGCCTTCAGAAGGTTTGCGGAGTTGTTCAACTTCTGCGTCAATTTCCCGCTGCTTCGCCTCAAATTCCTGCAAATATTTTTGCACGTCTGGCGGAATTTCGCCGCTAGCATACAAGTCATTGCTGTGCATTAAATCGACTAACCGCTGAGCACGGGTTCTGTCACAATATTCTATGGCTTTTTCCAGTTGGTTGCTGTTGACGCAAGCTTGAATAGCCTTTTCGTAAACACCTATAGATTCAGCTAAAATCTGCTGGCGGATATCGTCGGAAGTTGCCCAACTTCTGCTTTTTTCCACCGCTGTCATCGCTTGTTCGTATCCTTCGATCGCTATTTCCCAGAAACCAGCAGTGAAAGCGGTATTGCCGAGGTTTCTGCCTGATTGCAAGCAATCTAAAGGAAAAGCGGTAGGGGTGTAGACTTCTAAAGCTGACCGATAACAGGCGATCGCCTCTTCAATATTCGCCGCCCTGACTCCTTCTATTCTGTCACTGTAGGCATTCCCCAAATTGTTTTGAGTCCCTGCCCAATCTTCGGGATAATTCTCGCGGGTACGGACTTCTAAAGCTGACCGATAACAGGAAATCGCCGATTCAATATTCGCCGCCCTGACTCCTTCTCTTCTATTTCTGTAGGCTTCACCCAAATTGTTTTGAGTCATTGCCCATTTTTCGGGATAATTCTCGCGGGTGTACACTTCTAAAGCTGACCGATAACAGGAAATCGCCGATTCAATATTCGTCGCCCTGACTCCTTCTCTTCTGTTACTATAAGAATTCCCCAAATTGTTTTGAGTCGTTGCCCAATTTTCGGGATAATTCTCGCGGGTACGGACTTCTAAAGCTGACCGATAACAGGAAATTGCCGATTCAATATTCGCCGCCCTGACTCCTTCTATTCTGTGACTATAGGCAGTACCCAAATTGTTTTGAGTCGCTGCCCAATTTTCGGGATAATTCTCGCGGGTGTAGACTTCTAAAGCTGACCGATAATAGGAAATCGCCAATTCAATATTCACCGCCCTGACTCCTTCTATTCTGTTTCTGTAGGCAGCCCCCAAATTGTTTTGAGTCGCTGCCCAATTTTCGGGATAATTCTCGCGGGTATAGACTATTAAAGCAGACCTGTAACAAGCGATGGCAATTTCTAAATTCCATGCCTGCCTGCCTAGCGGAAACTGCTGAATTAAGTTGCCTAATTCGCCAATAACTGTTGCGATTGAGTTAGCTTGTTCTAATGTGGCTTCTATGAATGTGGATGTTGCCCAAGTTGGCAATATTTCCGCAAACTTTAAATTCAATTTGTCGAGATTTTGTTGTAAAATAGGAGCGACAAATTGAGGATTTCCCCGGCTGTCTAACGTTGCCTGCAACACCTCCATCAAGAAATTAAAATATTCTTCAGGAGTTGCAGTATTACCAATATAATTCGCCAAAGGTGCCGCTAGATTTTGCAACCAACCTGCATTTGTGTCACCCTTTGCTGCCATATCGGCGGCTACCACTTCCACGACTTGCACAAAATCGGCATCCACCAACTCTCGATTGGCGTTGAGAATATCACCCTCTTCACCGCTAGGGCACTCAACGAGGGCTTGAATCAGTTCGAGATAGGCCGTGAGGCGTTGTTCGTCAATTAGAGTTTACCTGTATTCTGTATATATATCGATTTCACCAACCATCAGCGCCAAAAACAAACAAACTCGAAAACCCGCCCCCACCCCATGCAAAAAACCCAAAAACGCAATATTTTAATTGTTTTTTCGTATTGATGACTTGTAGGGGCGGTTTTTTTTAATTTTTGATTTCTATCAGATATAGTTAGTGAACCCGCCCCTACAAGTCATGGAAATTTATCCATATTTCTGGGAGATTGCCGATTTATGACAAGGCAAAATCATCACCATCTCCCCAAATCTCAGCTAACTTCTCCAACAAATCTTCAGCAATCAGATTCAGTTCCGCTTTCACATTCTCCTCAATATCTGAAGCTTTCTCAACAGGTGAAGATTTATCACGAGAGAAAGATATATCTCTATTTTCCAAACCTCGACTACTATAACCACTTCCCGCTAAAGCCTTCCCCCCTTCATATCCCCAGTCAGATTTCTCACTACTGTGCAAAACTTTATTCAAAATTGCCACAATTTCAGAAATAGATTTGTTTTGCAATTTCTCCCGCACTTGTGCTTGTACGGGGTCATCTTCTTCCAAATCAGATAGCAACTCTTCAATTTCACCTTGCAACAGCGGAATTGCCAACTCAATCCGATCCAAATAATCCCACAATTCCTCAACTGGTTTGAGATTAGTTAGAAAAATTTCTTCAGTTTCATCCTGAATTTCTACAGCCGGAATAAAGCCCAAAAGTTTCACCTTATCGAAAGGTTCGGCAAACTGAACGACGATATATGCAATGCGGTTTCCTCGCACTTCCGGCAGAGAAATCGCCGATTCTCCAAGCTGAACCGGACAGCATTCTATCTTGCCAATCCCCGGCAAAACCAAATCGCCGACATCCAAAACCGCCCGCATTGCTGGATTCCAACTATCACCACCATCAATATCAGTTTCCATTTCCATCCATTCCAAAAAATAGTTAACCGCCCAAACCGCCAGGGTATTGAAATAAACCCGCTTGCCTTTTTGCGGATTAGCTTGCTCTGAAGCAAATTGCAGAGCAAAATTGCGGGCACTTTGCTCCAGAGGAATTTGTAACAAATAAGTATCCATGCTATTCACCATTATTCCTCCGGTTGATATCCACATTCTTTAGCAATTCTATTGCCAATCTCTTTAACGAGTTCAAAACCTGTTCTTTTCCAGTGAGAGTTGAGAGTTTGATAGTCAATATTTAACTCTCTGGCAATTACCGATAATTTATCAGGAGGGTCTTTCAGCAGCAATCGCACTGCCAGTATGTGACAATTGGCATCCGGTCGAGGGCGACGATTTTCGGGAGTGTTTGGCTGAGTCTTATCTATTTTTTCATTGGGATAACTGTTTCGCAGTTCTCCCGTCGGATCGTCTTCAATACACTGCCATAGTTTGCGGCCGATGCGCTGCTTATTGTGAGCTTGTTCTCTCTCGATGAGTTGCTCAATCCCATTTTTTGTGGTATCGTCTATCGGTTGTTGAGCCTCAAATTCTTCACCGGGGTTGCTCGTAATCGGAGTATCAAAACTAACAGTAAAAATCTGTTGCTGCATCCGGCGATATTGGTCATAGACTTTGTTCTTGAGAGTTTTATTGAACCGCTGAACCACTCGGGTTCGCAAGACATCAGCAGCGAGATTGTCGAGGTCAATTCCCCGCAAAAATGCCGAAAGCGTTTTGATAAAACCGCAAGAAGCTTCCTGCATCATTTCCTCTAAATCAATATTAGGATAAGGATGCTTGCGAATTCCGGGCAAATGGGGAATGAGTTGGCACAATTGATTTTTGAGTCTTTCTTTTTCCTTACTACCCTCTTGCGAGTCTTTCAAGAGTTGTAGAAGTTGGCGTAACTGTTCGTCGGTGTTCACAGGCACGTTTGGATGACATCGAGATAATTCGATTATCCCAGGGAAAATAGCGCTGTAACGTGCCAGCAATAACAAACTCAAGGCAATCGGTTTGAGTTCCCAACCCGTGGGTGGAAGCAACAAGTTGAAACTTGCCGCTACAGGAACTAAACCTGCTAAGGCTTCGACGGGGGTATCATGTCTCGTCATAGTCCAGTTTTTGCGTGTTGATACTCTGATATCGCAGGTTTTGGCGGCTTTATGCAGAATTGAGCAAAAATTTTTCGTAAAGGCAATGCGATAAGGACTGAAGTCCTTACTACGAAATTAATCCGGTGTAAAATTAACAATCATAGGGACTTCTCCGTTGCGCTTTTGAAGAGATATCGCAGGAGTCACCCAGTTTATGCACATTCCAAAAATAAATCATATCAAACCCTATTGATAGCCAAGGATTTGATATGAAGCGAATTCTATTAGCCAGGATTTGGTATAGCGCGGTTTCTACAATTTGTCGATCGACCTTTTGGCTTTATCTGCCAGATTTTTCACGGCATTTTTAGCATCTTCTGCTGCGTGGCGGGCGGCAGCTTCGGCTTGTTTGGCTTTGCCTTCAACCTGGTCTTTTCTGTTGCCCGTAATATTACCGAAAATTTCCTGAGCTTTGCCTTCTAAATTTTTGCCGATCGCCTTCGCTCTGTCTTCTGTACTCATGATAAGCTCCGTTTGGCAAGTTGCTATACTAAAATTGTAAAATCAACTCGCCTGCAATTACCTTTAACTTCATATTAATTTATATTCTGCTTGACCTCGGTCTTCTGCTGATGATTTACTTGCGGCAAACTCGTCACTAAAAAAGCCAAGGATTTTTTTTGACAACTGTATAAGTCGGCAAAATTCGTCCTAAAAAACTATTTCAAACTCGCCGCAGCAACCTTAATCGGTTCCAGCAATTCTAACGGCAAATGCAGCATATTTAATTGGGTGCTATCTGCTGCTTTCCTTTCCGGATCGGGGCCGTGATAATCGCTGCCACCAGTTGCCAGCAAACCGTAATGAAGACACCAATCTTTCAACTTTTGGATTTGGCTAGAACTGTGACTGGGATGGTATACTTCAACTCCCATTAAACCAGCATCTACTAATTCTTTTAAGACTTCCTCAACACCGCCGCCGCGAAATAAATAAGGGTGAGCCCAAACTGGTACTGCGCCACAACTTTTCAGTAAATCAATGCCTTCGACGATCGAGAATTTCTCGTAATGCACATAAGCCGGGCCGTCATCTCCCAGCCAGCGATCGAATGCTTCCCGCGATGATTTCGCGTGACCGGCTTTTACAAGTGCAGAGGCAATGTGAGGCCTTCCCGGTGCCATTCCTGGGGATGTTTTTGGCAGTTCGATCGCGTATCCCATTGCTGCTAATTTTTCGACCATTTCCTGCGATCGGCGAAACCTTCCTTCCAGGCGATCGTTCAAAGGAACTCGCAACTTATTTGCATCGGGATAAAAACCTAAAATGTGCAGCGAACGGCCGTTGTGAACGGTGCTGAGTTCGAGTCCGGGGACTATTTCGATACCGTACAAAGCAGCAGCAGCGAAGGCTTCATCCCAACCCGACATCGTATCGTGATCGGTGACAGCCAAGGCGCGAACCCCCGAAGACGCGGCGGCGGCTACGAGTTCGGCAGGGGTGAGAGTGCCGTCGGAATAAGTAGTGTGGCAGTGGAGTTCTAGCATTTTTTTCGGTAAGTTAAAGTCTGTGAAACCTGCAATTATTCCCCTCACTCATGTGACATATATCGTCCCCTGCGCTCGACAAGTTTTTAGGTAATTTCCATCTGTGAGCTGTAATAAGTTTTCGCGCATTTAATGGGGAAATTTCTGTTTATTAAAAGCTTGCGTGGGGTGGGCATATTGCCCGCCTTTCAGTTTAATTTAGATGCAGAACACCTTAGCTATTTCTTGATTTCTCGCATTGGGTAAAGGACACCCTCTGGCAATTTGGGAGGAACCGGCGATATTTCAATACTTTGTATGTTGTGAACTGGGATAACTACCAGTTTATCTGCCAATTCGAGAATTATCGGGTCTGCTGTCAACATTTTGTGCAGGCGAGTGCCTAAAGTTGCTTGCTCTCCTACTGTTCCCTCTGGCGCAATGAACTGGAAGTGTTGCTGTTTGCCGTTGGTATAGTGGATTGTCAGATTGATAATTCCTTCTTGGTTGGTTGCTTGCATAATTTTTTTCCCTAAAAGTCGATCTAGACTTGGCAAAATTAACAATAAATCAAAACTGGCGATCGCACCACCGTTGGAAAGCTCGTTGCAAAGCTTTTGACCAAACGAGGCTGTGGATATGAAAGTTCGCGTGCTGCTAATTTTATCACAAAAACTGTACGGAAACTCGCCAACTTAGCCAGTATACAATTGGCAGTCGCGCTGTCTTTGCTCCTCAATGCGCGAGAGCCTTCGCCAGCAATATTTGGTCGATCGGGCTTTCTTCTATGCCAGTTGGCAAAGTGGCTCAATTTAGCCTCTGTAGCGACTCGACTCAAAGCGGTCTCAAGTCATACAGCAGAGGCATTTGAGCGCTTTGGGTGTCAAGGTTTTTCGAGCTGGGAACTGTGGAGGTTAGGATAGTGGCATTCTGCTGTCACTGACCTAGAGGATTTTTTTATAAATTAATAACATAACATTCAGGTACAGCTTATGAAATCCACACTTTGTTTTCCCGAAACTTCTCTTGAATATAACACCGTTGCTGTTAACAATAATGCTATTGACTCTTGTATCCTTACAGCTTGGATTGACTTAGTAGGAGGAGATTTTGATAATTTGGGAGGAGATGATTGGCTGCCATTGTGTGGCGACATTGATGACGGCGAAATTTACCGGGAATGGTTTTTGTGGCAAGACAGCGAAGTGACTCAAGAGTGGGAAGCTTACGATCCCATTACTAATTATCGAGTTGTGGCACCTAGCCGAGAAATGATGATTGCTAAAATTGACCAAATAGAAGATTCCAGAACAATTTAGTTGAATGGGAGAATGTTAAATCTTGATTTTCAACTTTAATAAAAATTCTGTAAACAAACCCGGTTTATCCCAACTACACTCAAGAAACCGGGTTTTTCAGACCTAAACTCTAGGTGTGAGTTAGTTGAGTTTCACGGCAGAACATAATAATTTAGGTCGCTACTGCTTTTTGTTTTTCTCTTTCTAATTTGCGCTGCTTCAAGGCGGCCAGATTTTGTTTAATTGTGTCGATCGCAAATCCTGCCCCCTGCTGTTGGTATAATTCGCTGGCACGGATCAAATCTGCAACAGCCTCCTCATCCGATCGCAAATTCGCACAAGCCAAGGCGCGATTGTGGTAAGCTTCTGCCAAAGTTGAAACTTGTTCTACAGCGCTGGTAAATTTATCTTTTGCTTTGCGGTACTTTCCTGACTGATAAGCCTCAATTCCTTGTTGAAAATAAACGGAAGCTTTACTGCCGCTGTCGGTATCGGGAAATTCTGGGTAAGTTAAAATTGGTTCTTTAAAGAGTACAGAAATGCTGCCCTTGCCGAAGTAAGCCCAAGTCATTGTTCCAAACCCAATCCCCAGCACGAGGGCAATAATGACAGACAGAGCAATAAAATTGGTGAGTTCCATAGAGCAATATTTGTTGTATTATAATATGATAAGTTAATTCCTAACTTCTGCAACAATGGCTGCACGGATTTACCTTAACTGGAAATGGTTTTTCCGGTCGCTAGCTTTAGTATTGTCGATCGGCTTAATTACTGCAACTGCAAGTTCTGACGCAGCAACCAACGCGCAAACTCAAGCAGGGTGGCAATTGTTGCAGCGGGATGAGACAGGGTTGGTGGTAGCAATGCGACACGCGATCGCCCCAGGTACGGGAGATCCTGCTAACTTTAAGTTGGGTGACTGTTCCACCCAGCGCAATTTATCAGTACAGGGACAAACCCAAGCCAAGCAAATTGGAGCAGAATTTCGCAGCCGCAACATCAAAGTTGCCAGAGTTTTATCCAGTCAGTGGTGTAGGTGTTGGGAAACAGCAAAACTGATAAATATAGGCAAAGTCGAACCGTTCCCAGCATTGAACTCGTTCTTTAGCGACAGCAGCAAAGAAGCCAGACAAACAGCGACCATTCGCAAATTAATTGTTGATAATCGCAACACAAAAGGCGTGATTATTCTGGTAACTCATCAAGTAAATATTACCGCTATCATTGATATTGTACCGCAAAGCGGCGAAGCTGTGATTCTCAAAGGATCTCGACAAGGTAAAATCAAAATAGTCGGACGAATTGGAGGATTTTAAATAGAGAGAAAGTTATAATATTACTAATTGCCCCTTACTAATTCCCAATTACCAATTTATATGAGTTTCCAATACAGCGCAGCCCTAGTAACTTTAGCAGACCTTGATAAGGAAGTTCTCGTTAAATTTTACACAAAATTTCTCGACATAGAACCAAACCCTTACATTCCCAATACTTATGCTGAATTTCAACTCCCAGGCTTAAGACTCGGCATATTCAAACCCAAAGATTCCCACAAATCGGAATTTGCAAATCGAGCAAAAACAGGCATAAGTCTGTGTTTGGAAGTCAGCGATATCGAAACTGCGATCGCCCGAATTTGGGCTTTAGGTTATCCGCCCAGCGGAGAAATTATCAAAGCTTCTCACGGTCTAGAAATCTATGCCTTCGATCCTGTCGGCAACCGCATAATTTTACATCAATCTAATGAGAATGTAGGATGAGGGCTAATTATTGGTGAACTCTCGATCTCCTCTTCTATCCTCTTCTCTTCCTTTGGGGAACAGGCGTCCCGCCTGTGGTTCTTCCCGTCTTCGCGGTTCGTCAAAAACAACATCAACTATCTAATCAGTTCAGCAAAACTATAAAAACTGATAATTAATAACAACAATGCTGTCAGATGAGTTAGTTGAAATTGTGGCCGTGGACCCATGGATTCCCGCACCAAAATTGAAAAAGACGAACCAATTATATAACTCAAAGACAGCGTTAAATACTGCCACTGCAATGTTACACTCCACAGCCCCAGCAACATCATCGCCAAAGTCAACATCACCAACTCAACAAAGCGAGGCGGATTGTGCTGAGTAGACAGAATCAAAGTGTCCAACCAATATTGCCAAGGTCTCATGTTTTAGCGATCGAGCTTTTGGATTTAGCCTTCTAGCTTAACCTACGATCGCCATTCAGTTTGTTGCTGCAAACACCTTAAAGCCTCCGCCGTCTCCACCTGCGGAAATTGCCCATAAAAGCGACTAACACTGTAAAAAGGGTGAGGAGTCTCCAGAACGATCAACTTATCGCCCATCTGGGCCAAAAATCCCATCAAATCTGCCGGGGCGACAGGCGCGCAAATCCACAAAGCCAGCGGTTGCTGCGACTCCAAAGCCTTAGCCGCCACAGCCATCGTCATCCCCGTAGCAATGCCATCATCTACCAAAATCGCCAAAGCCCCGGCCGCGCTCACATTGGGGCGTCCAGGAGACAAATCCGCCAGCAGAGATTGAGCATTATTTTGAGCCACGGGCAGGGCTGATTTTTGCAAGCGTAAATTGTGCTGCTTTTGCTTTTCCCAGAGGACGTGACCGTCAGCAGTTGCAGCCCCGATCGCCAATTCTAAATTATCTGGGCGAGTAATTTTCTTGGCGACAACCACATCCAAAGGACAGCCCAAGCGACGCGCAATCGGCACAGCAACGGGCAAACCCCCGCGCGGCAAGGCGTAAACAATCGGTTTCACCGCCTTCTGTGTCATTAAACTCAACTTGCCGAACTCGTCCACAACTGCCTCGGCCAGTTTTTCGCCTGCATCGGCGCGATCGTCAAAAAACGGGTTAGAGAACATATTTTTGCCTGTACGAGCTCAACCAAACAATTGGAGATTGTGCCAGTCTTAATTGGAGATTGTACGCGCGAGCGTAGCTATCCCGTAGGGAATCGACAGCATCGCACACAAGCATCTAGCCAATCTCAAATCACCAAACCCGATCTAAACTATAAACTCTAGACTCGAAAAAATCTCCCTAATTGTAAAATGTATGTCCAGCGACTTGCAACTGAGCCTTTTTGACAACAATCAAAGTGCCACTTTCCAAACAGACTCAATACCAGCAAATGCCAAAATTCCCATTCCTCCCGGCACTTATCAAAATATGGAACAAATCGGCGAGCACTGCAACCGCTGCTACCGCTGCGAATTGGGCAACAGCCGCACTCACGCCGTCATCGGGCGCGGCAATCCTCAAGCCTCAATTTTGATTGTGGGAGAAGCGCCCGGACAAAACGAAGACGAAACCGGATTACCCTTCGTCGGGCGATCGGGCAAACTGTTAGATAAGATTTTAGAATCCGTGGGATTGAGTGCAGAAACCGACGTATTCATTGCCAACGTCATCAAATGTCGCCCTCCCAACAACCGCCCTCCGACAGCAAAAGAAATCGAAGCTTGCAAACCTTACTTGCTCGAACAAATCCGCATCTTAGACCCCAAAATTATTTTATTAACCGGTGCAACAGCCCTCAAAGGTTTGTTGAGCGACAAGCGGCCCATTAGTAAAATCCGAGGTCAATGGATTGAATGGGAAAATCGTTTGTGTATGCCAATTTTTCACCCGTCGTACCTGCTGCGAAATCCATCCCGTGAACCGGAGACTCCGAAATGGTATATGTGGCAAGATATGCAGGCTATCAAGGCTAAATTGGATGAATTCAAAGAGCAATTCTAATATTTTTTGTTTGTGCTTTGTATGGGCGGGTTTCACGAACAATAATTGCCTAAAACAGATAATCTTTCTCGTAAACCCGCCCCCCCACGGTAAATCCCTCAACCGAAAATTCGTGGATTTTCTGATACCTCTTTCATGAACAGGCATTTTGCCTGTTCCACAATAAAATTATTTTCTGTCAGGAACAGGCAAGATGCCTGTTCCACAATAAAAATTATTTCATGTGGGGAGTAGGGGTTGGGCGTCTCGCCCGCCCGCAAGATGGGGAGCGTGTCATTTTTGTGATGAGTATAAATACTGGTTAACCCCACCATGACTTTTTTGCCGATCATCACTATCAATAGTAGGGACAGTTTTTATATAGCCCAATGGCTTATGCTCGCTTAATTTTGAGCCACTATGGATAATTAAATCAATGTCAGATCCATGCCTGACTTACATTGAATTCGACTTTTTTATGATCCTTGCCCCGCGTAAGCTTGTAGTATCGTTCCAAAAACTGTCCGGAGTATTGCAGTATAATAGGGAATAATTATCATCTCTTCCCACTTGATATATAATCATGAACAACTTTATTGAAGCTATTGGTGGACTAATAGGAATCCTAGCTTTTGTGAAAGGCATTCTTGAGTTCGTAGAACTCAATAGGATAAGTAGATATGAGAAGTTTCATGAGATGAGCAAAAGATTCGATGAGAACGAGTCAATCCAGAAAGTCTG
This sequence comes from Microcoleus sp. Pol8_D6, assembly GCF_036700965.1. Taxonomy (NCBI): domain Bacteria; kingdom Bacillati; phylum Cyanobacteriota; class Cyanophyceae; order Oscillatoriales; family Microcoleaceae; genus Microcoleus; species Microcoleus sp. Pol8_D6. The sequence continues at coordinate 85,221 of NZ_JAUBPW010000007.1, forward strand.
TGAGCTGTTGCATGATAGCTCTAGTAGCATATCAGTCACAAAACAGGAAAAAGAGGTATTTATCTGCTTTTTAGAAGAGATTTACTTTATGATTATGTCTGGTATAATGAAAAAGGAAATTGCACTGTACACATTTGGCTATTATGCAAGAGAAGCAATGCACAGCCAAAGATTTTGGCACGATCTTGATAGGGGGGAAGAGTATTACACAGTATTCCATAAATTCTGTCGAATGGTCTCTATCTTTGAGCCAAGCAAACTCGGAGTCAAGGAAACGCTGAAATACTGAACACCATGAAGATAAATTCTTAGGTCACAATGTACTTTTGAGGGTTTACCCTTTGATTTAGAATTGAGTATTTCCTAATTTAGAAGGTCAAACATCTTCGGAATTTCCAACTTATCTATTTCCACCTCGTGATTTATTAACAGCGGAAGTTATAATACTAGATATTATAAAAAAAGGTGTTATTAAAAAAAGACGTAAAAGTAATGACACAGGTATAAGTCCTACAACCATCGGCACTCCAACCCAAGGGCTAGAACTAACAAAAGACATGAAGCCGCTCGAATCAAGACTGTTAATTAGACCCCAACCCACAACCAACCGCAAGATGCCTGTTCCACAATAAAATTATTTTCTGTCCGGAACGGGCAAAATGCCTGTTCCACAATAAAAATTATTTCATGTGGGGTGGGCGTCTCGCCCACACAAAAATACAATTTAGTTGCCGGACAACTTATTTTTTGCATGACAATCGCGCAACCACAAACGAATAGCCTCAGCAATTTCGCTGGCACTATCTTGACTTAATAAAGGACGAATATTCGCCGCAGTACCAAACCGAGAAACGATTTTTGCCAACTCCCAGCCGTTCTCCGTTTTAGCGAAAAATAACCAATGATATTGCTGAACTTCAACTCGTTGTCCCCCGCGATACTGCCGTTCCAAAGTAGTAATGAAAACTTGACTGGCATTTTCAGGAAGTGCATCCCCAAAATTTAAAGGTAGCGGTTCAAACTCCGGCCGGCCGGCTAAAATTATTTGAGGCAGGGCGTAACCGGACGGTGTGTTTTTGTTAGAAGAAAAGTGCGATCGCACAATTACGCGATTAGCATAACTCGGCAAATCTTGCAACAGACGATCGACCAAAGTTTCTAAATCAGCCGGACAGGGCGATCGCGCTAACAAACCGTACCGACTTGCGTTTATACTGCGATCGGGATTTGTCACAACATTAACAGCCACAGTCGGACTTGCAACCGCAGATGTTAGCAGATAAACACAGATGAACGCAGATAAAATTCCATCGGCGTTCATCGGCGTTCATCTGCGGTTAAAAAACACATTCCTATTTTTACCCCAACTCTTCACAAATACGGGTAAAAGCCGCCACTGGATCGGGCGCAGCAGTAATTGGCCGCCCAATCACCAGATAATCCGCACCAGCTTTCAAAGCAGCCTTCGGAGTCATTGATCGCTTTTGATCGCCTCCATCGGCCCATTTCGGACGCACACCGGGACAAACTAACAGAAAATCATCCCCGCAACTCATTCTTAACTGTTCCACTTCTTGCGGAGAACAAACAGCACCAGCTAAACCCGTTTCCTTAGCCAACAATGCCATGTGCAAAGCATATTCCGGCAACTCCAAAGGTATTTTCAACTCAAAAGCCAACTGTCGCGAATTCAAACTCGTCAATAGAGTAATTGCAATCAACTTAGGAGTCGGTTGATCAACAGCCGCCGCCCCTTCAGTCAAAGCCAACTGTGCCGCTTTCAAAGCATCTTTACCACAAGTAGAATGGATCGTCAATAAATCCACATTGTACTTAGCAGCAGCCCGACAAGCACCAGCGACAGTATTCGGGATATCGTGAAACTTTAAATCGAGAAAAATCTGTTTTTCCCGCTGTTTTAAAATTTCCAAAATCCCCGATCCGGAACTCACAAATAGTTCCAAACCCACTTTCCAGAAAGATACTTGCGGGAGTTTGTCCAGAAGTGCGATCGCCTCTTCTTGACTCGAAACATCCAAAGCAACAATAATTCGGTTATCAGCGTTCATCAGCGTTCATCTTCAGTATTCATCTGCGGTTAAAAAAGAGATTCAAGACACCAATCGCACAAACTTATTCTTCCCAACCTGCAAAACCTTACCGCATAAATCAGCCGGTGATTCAAAAGTAAGATTAACATCCGAAACCCGATCGCCATCCAACTTCACCCCACCGCCCTGCATCAACTTCCGCGCATCACCGCTGCTTTTACAAAGCCCGCTAGCACTCAGAATATAAAACAACTTAGCCGGAAACTGCACACTTGCCAAAGAAAACTCCGCCACAGCATCAGCTTGTCCTGCAGCACCTTTAACCAGCGCAATTGCATCTTGTTGTGCGCGTTCTGCCGCTTCCTTCCCCCGATACTGGCGCACCACATCCACAGCCAAAAGTTTCTGTTTTTCTCGCGGATTTTCGGGCAATTCATCAAGCGGCAAATCTGTCAATAGTTCAAAATATTGGGCGATCGAACTATCAGCAATTTTCTCCAACTTAGAATACATCGTCAGCGGATCTTCCGACAAACCGACATAATTATTCAAAGACTTCGACATCTTCTGCACGCCGTCAGTCCCGATTAAAATCGGCATCAGCAAACCAAACTGCGGTTTCATCCCAAAATGCCGCTGCAAATCTCTTCCCACCGCAATATTAAACTTTTGGTCGGTTCCGCCCAACTCCACATCCGCTTCCAAGACTACTGAATCGTAACCCTGCATGACTGGATACAGAAACTCGTGGAGGAAAATCGCATTTTCCTGCTGCATCCTGTTATCAAATCCCTCTTTAGCAAGCATCTGCTGCACCGTCATCGTGCCTAGCAGTTCCAAAATCTTCGCCATGTCCAATTTTGACAACCACTCAGAGTTATAGCGAATTTCCAAACGTCCGGGCGTCTCAAAATCTAGAATCGGACGCACTTGGTCTAAATAAGTCTTGGCATTTTCCGCCACTTGTTCGGCTGTCAACTGGCTGCGCGTCTCCGATTTCCCTGTCGGATCGCCAATTCTTGCGGTAAAATCTCCGATGACCAGTACCGCCGTGTGGCCTGTATCCTGAAAAGCTCGCAACTTGCGGAAGCAAATGCTGTGTCCCAAGTGAATGTCCGCCCCTGTGGCGTCGATTCCCAGTTTGACTCGCAACGGTCGATCGACTTTTGCCAGAAATTGGGCCAGATTTTCGTCAGGGTTGCTAGAATCAGGTCGATCAGGAAAAATCTCGCTGACGCCGCGGTAAAGCGCTGAAAGGTTAGGAGTTATCATCGGGGAGCGATCGTCCATCATATTATTTTGCCAAAGTGCAGCAGAATTAGTTACACTCACTGGTTGACGCATAAAAACATAACTATCAAGCTACTATAATCCCAAAGCTGACCGGCTTTCATTAGCTGACCCCGCCCAAAAACGGATACCAGCCCCCGACAACAGTCGTGGAGATCCCGAAATTTTAGACTCTTGTTCAAACTCTCAGATTCATCTGTGGAATCAATCTAAAATCTAAAATCTAAAATCTAGAATCGACTGACAGTCTCTAGGGTTCGCATCTAAAATTAAAAGTCTTAAACCCCAAATCGAGTGAGGAAGTGAAATCCACGTGTCAACCAACGCAGTCCGCAATAACACGGAAAACTCAGCCCCCGTATTCGAGTTTGTTCAGTCAGTCAGTAAAGTGACCGCCGGAACCATACTCAGCATGACAATGCTTGCCAGTTCCGTAGTCGCTGGTGGACTGGTTGGCTTAGCGATCAGCTTCCGCAACTTGCCAGATGTTCGGATCTTACAAACCTACTCTCCCACAGAAACTACCCACATTTACGACATCAACGGCAAGCCGCTAGCCAGCATCCACGACGAAGCCAACCGGGATGTCGTACCCCTTGACCAAATCTCGCCGAACCTGAAACGAGCTGTTCTGGCGATCGAAGATAGCAACTTCTTCACCCACAAAGGCATCAACCCCGGCGGGATAGCCCGAGCTCTCATAGTCAACCTAGAAAAAGGTAGAACCGTTGAAGGCGGCTCGACTATGACTATGCAGCTAGTCAAAAACTTGTTTCTTTCTCCCCAGTCAAAATTTAGTCGCAAGGTAGCTGAAGCGGTAATGTCTATCCGCTTGGAGCAAATTCTCAACAAAGACCAAATTCTGCAACTATACCTGAATCAAATCTACTTAGGTCACAACTTGTACGGCGTAGAGACAGCCTCTCGAAGCTATTTCAACAAATCAGCAAGTAATTTGACTCTTGCAGAAGCAGCGATGCTAGCCGGCTTAATTTCGGCCCCTGAAGAATACAGTCCTTTCGTCAATTACAAGTTGGCAAAAGAGCGGCAAACAATCGTTTTAGGCCGAATGAAGGATCTCAAATGGATTACGCCCGCCCAAGAAACTGCAGCCCGCCAGGAAAAAATTAAGCTAGGCAAAATTACCTCTTTTGGTGGCTCTCAAGTTCCTTACGTAACACAAGCCGTAGTCCAGGAACTGACAAGGCGTTTCGGGCGAGATGCCGTGGTTAAGGGAGGAATGCGCGTTCAAACCACGATCGACCTCAAAATGCAGCGCATAGCCGAAGAAACCGTCAAAGCGTGGCACAATCGCCTTTACTACCAAGGCCTGTTTTACGATCGCGAGGAAGGTCAAATTGCCCTAGCCGCCGTCGATCCCCGCACCCACTTCGTCAAAGCAATGGTGGGCGGCGTCGATTACGAAAAGAGTCAGTTCAACCGCGCCATTCAAGCACGTCGCCAGCCCGGGTCTTCTTTTAAGCCTTTTATCTACTACGCTGCCTTTGCTAGCGGCAAATACAGCCCCGATTCAGTTGTATACGACTCCCCTGTCGGCTACCGCGACGGCGACGGCTACTACTACCCTCAAAACTACGGTGGCGGCTTCTCCGGTGCCGTCAGCATCCGCAGAGCTTTGGAAGTATCTCTCAACATTCCCGCCGTCAAGCTTGGCCAAGAAGTCGGATTGAATAAAGTGATTGAGATTTGCCGCGTGCTAGGCATCAGAAGTCCGATGGAACCGGTGATTTCTTTGCCCTTGGGTGCCGTTGACCTCACTCCTTTAGAAATGGCCGGAGCTTTTGCTACCTTCGCGAACAACGGCTGGCATTCTGACACCACGTTTATCGTGCAAGTTACTGACAGCAGCGGCAACGTCTTGCTCGACAATACCCCCAAACCCAAATTAGTTCTCAATTCATGGGCGGCCGCATCTGTCAACAGCGCCCTGCAAGGGGTAATTAGCAACGGAACGGCAAGGGCGGCCCAACTTGGGCGGCCGGCTGCTGGGAAAACTGGTACAACTTCCTCAGAACGGGATATCTGGTTTGTGGGTTACGTGCCGCAGTTGTCGGTGGCTGTTTGGATGGGCAACGACAATTATAGACCGATGAGCTACGGTGCTACTGGCGGTACTATTGTCGCCCCTGTTTGGCGCGATTTTATGAGCCAAGCTTTGCAGGGAGTTCCCGCAGAAAGTTTCAAACCTGCTTCATCTTTTGAGCGGCCTTAATTATCAGTTATTAGGCAGTAGGTAGTAGGCAGTAGGCAGTAGTTGAAAATTACCCTTACTTGTTTCATCTTCCTTCTTCCTTCTTCCTGACATCCGTTACATCCGTTACACAATCCGTTGCCGAACTTCCTTCTTCCTTCTGACACTAGGATTGTTTTTCCAGCTCAGATTTCATCCGCTCCAGCGTTGAGTTCATTTGCTCAAACATCTGCTGGGGCGTGATGCCAAATTGATTGAGCTGTGTTTTCAACTGCTCTACAGTCATCTGAGCCATGAAGTCCTCAGACAGCTCAAAGCGCTTCATAAAAATACGGTAGCGCTCCATCATCGATTCCATCTGAGCGATGAACATTTTCTTGCCTTCGCGATCGAATTTGCCGTAATTGCCACCTAGTTTGATGAGAGATTGATAGTCTTCAAACAACAGTTTGGCTTCTTGCTGAACAATTTCTGAATCAAAAAATCCCATAGCTTTCCTAATTTTTTAATATTCTAGTAATTTTGATCTAGGCGAGAAATCCCGCTGCTTTTTCTACTATTTTATCAGTTTCCGGAGGAAGTCCCTACCCCTTAAGGCGCAAGAATAAGTAGAAATTTCCGTACAGCATAAGGCATGGGAATGGGGCATTGGGCATTGGGCTTGCGATGACAACAGTCAACAGTCAACTGTCAACAGTCAACTGTCAACTGACTTTAAACTTCCCCGATTCGTTCTAGAGGCCAAAACCGCACTACAGCGCGGCCGATGATATTCTGCTTAGGTAAAAATCCCCACCTGCTGGAGTCGTTGCTGTTGTTGCGGTTGTCTCCCATCACAAAGTATTCATTTTCTGGGACGCGATAAGGTCCCCACTGGTATTTAGGAGGTTCGGCAATATATTTTTCGACGAGGGGTTTGTCGTTGAGATAAACTAAACCTTTTTTAACGGCGACGGTTTGACCCGGTAAGCCAATTACACGCTTGATGAATGCTTGGTCTTGGGTAAAGCCTTGTTCTTGCAACTTTTCGGGCGGGGCAAATACTACGATGTCCCCAGTTTTGGGCGGTTCGAGGTAGTAGGAGATTTTTTCGACTACGACGCGATCGCCCACGTGCAAAGTGGGTACCATAGAATCTGAGGGTATGTAGCGCGGTTCGGCGACCAAGGCTCGAATCACTATTGCTAAACTCAAAGCAATAATCACTATCTGAAGATTTTCTCGCTGCGACTTCCACACTTTCTGCCACCAGCTTTCAGGCGGATTTTCTGCTACTTGTGTACCCAATTTATTTTTTTCAGATGTCATGAAAGTCCTCGCTAAATAGTTGCCACTAATTATCTGATTAAGCTCGCTCAGCATTTAAATTGCATCTCAAAAAATAATCAAACAATGAGCTGGGTGGACACCCGAGCCAGCCCCTAATATACAATTTAAATGCAGTACAGCTTACCATTGAAGTATGTCGCTGTTAATTACTAGACGTGAAGTGCAGGCCTTTCTAAACTATCTTGAAAGGCATCTGCGTTGCACCTGCGGTTTCCCTATCAATCAAAGATTTATGCAATAACTCTCCTCTTGATATTAACTCATAAAAAAGGCAGAGAATTTAAATTCTCTACCTTTTTTATGTGAGGATTTTGAGTTGTTTGCGATTACGAGATTGGTTATTTCCCAACTTTACTTGCGATCGCGCACAACTCAAACTTACTCAGCGCCTTGGGGCAGCAATTCCCGCTTTTGACCTTGCAGCACCTTAACAATTCCGTCCTCGCCCACATCCACAACAGCGGTGTCACCGTCTTTGATGCGGCCAGAAAGGATTTCCTCAGCCAAGCTGTCTTCCAGCAAGCGCATGATAGCGCGGCGCAGGGGTCGGGCTCCGTAGCTGGGGTTGTAGCCTTCTTCTACCAGCCGTTCTTTGAATTTTTCGGTCACTTCCAAGGTGATTCCCTGTTCTGTCAAACGACCGAACACTTCTTTGAGCATGATGACCGCAATTTCCTTGACTTCTTCCTTGTTCAACTGGCGGAAGACGATAATTTCGTCGAGTCGGTTGAGGAATTCGGGGCGGAAGTAGTTTTTGAGTTCTTCGTTAACCAAAGAACGAATGCGGTTGTAATTAGCATCGGCTTGGTTGTCGCTGAACTCGAAACCGAGACCGCCGCCGCCTTTTTCAATCACCTTAGAACCGATGTTTGAGGTCATAATCAGCAGCGTATTTTTGAAGTCTACGGTGCGACCTTTGGCATCTGTTAAGCGGCCGTCTTCCAATATTTGCAGGAGCATATTGAAGACATCGGGGTGGGCTTTTTCGATTTCGTCGAACAGCACGACGGTGTAAGGACGGCGGCGGACTGCTTCTGTAAGTTGGCCGCCTTCGTTGTAGCCGACGTAGCCTGGAGGGGAACCGATGAGTTTGGAGACGGTGTGCCGTTCCATGTACTCGGACATATCCAGCCGAATCATCGCATCTTCGGAACCGAAGAAGTAGCCGGCAAGGGCTTTGGTGAGTTCGGTTTTGCCGACCCCGGTAGGGCCAGAGAAGATGAAACTGGCGATCGGGCGATTGGGATTTTTCAAGCCAACGCGAGCGCGACGGATGGCGCGGGAAACGGCTTTCACTGCTTCTTCCTGACCGATCAAGCGCTGGTGCAAGGTATCTTCCATGTGCAGCAGCTTTTCGGATTCGGATTCGGTCAGTTTGTTTACCGGGACTCCCGTCCAGCTTGCCACTATTTGAGCAATGTCTTCTTCGGTGACTACTGGCGATGGGTCGGTTTCGCCGGTGCGGGCCGAGTCGGTTTTTTTGGCTTGGGAAATAGCGCGAATTTCGGCTTTGATCGTCATTTCTCGATCGCGCAATTCCCCTGCTTTGTCAAAGTCTTGAGAACGCACCGCTTCGTCTTTATCTTTGAGGACTTGGCGGAGTTCTTTGTCAAGTTCTTTGGCTGCGGGGGGCAGTTGGGAGTTGATCAAGCGAACTCTAGAACCAGCTTCGTCTACCAAGTCAATTGCTTTGTCTGGGAGGAAGCGATCGGAGATGTATCTGTGAGAGAGTTTTGCTGCAGCTTCGAGGGCTGTATCCAAGATTTTCAGCTTGTGGTGCTGTTCGTAGCGTTCTCGCAGACCGAAGAGAATTTCGATCGTCTCGTCAACGGTGGGTTCGCCCACCATCACGGGCTGGAAGCGCCGTTCTAGGGCTGCGTCGCGCTCGATGTGCTTGCGGTACTCGTCTAGGGTGGTAGCACCGATACACTGGAGCTCGCCTCTTGCCAAGGCTGGCTTGAGAATGTTGGCTGCGTCGATCGCCCCTTCCGCCGCACCTGCACCAATCAAAGTATGCACTTCGTCAATCACCAAAATCACGTTACCCGCAGTGCGGATTTCGTCCATGATTTTTTTGAGGCGTTCTTCAAATTCGCCCCGGTATTTCGTACCGGCAACCAGCAAGCCGATGTCGAGGGTGACGACGCGCTTGTCTTCGAGGATATCTGGGATGTCGTTGTTAGCGATGCGTTGGGCCAGACCTTCGGCGATCGCTGTTTTACCGACTCCGGGTTCGCCGATGAGCACCGGGTTATTTTTGGTGCGGCGACCGAGGATTTGGATTACCCGTTCGATTTCTTTTTGGCGTCCGACTACTGGGTCTAGTTTTCCATCCACCGCCATTTGAGTCAGGTTGGCACCGAATTCATCCAGGGTTGGGGTTTTGGTGCGAGCGCCGCCGCCAGTGGCTGCGACTTCTGCGGTTTCTCCCAGCATCCGAATCACTTGGGTGCGGACTTTCGACAAGTCTACTCCCAGGTTTTCTAAGACTCTGGCCGCTACTCCTTCACCTTCGCGGATCAGGCCCAGCAGCAGGTGTTCAGTACCTATATAGTTGTGTCCGAGTTGGCGAGCTTCTTCTAGGGATAGTTCTAGAACCCGCTTGGCGCGGGGGGTGAACGGTATTTCAACTGCTACGAAGCCGGAACCGCGCCCGATGATTTTTTCCACTTCAATCCGAGCATCTTTCAGGTTGACGCCCATTGATTTGAGGACTTTCGCTGCAACCCCGGTTCCTTCACCGATTAGACCCAGGAGGATCTGTTCTGTCCCTACGAAGTTGTGACCCAGGCGGCGAGCTTCTTCCTGGGCCAACATGATTACTTTTATTGCTTTTTCTGTGAAGCGTTCAAACATGATTTATTCCCATCACCTGCTGCTATGTGCCCGTTTCGAGGTCACGCTCGCACAACGAGCGTTTGTGTTCGAGTGTTAACTCGTACTGCTTATTCTAGCGCGACACTCCCAACCTATCTGCCGCACTCGGCTGCGGTTGCAGATTCCAGGCTCATGTTGCAGGGTGGCTTTCAACTGGGAAGACCCAAATGGTGGCTGACCTACAACCTCCCCTAGACTGCAAGAAGATTGCTCTTCTCGGCCCGTGCCCAACCTACGACTGCGTATTGATGGATTCTAGCATAATCTTTTTGGCTGTCATGCAGGTGCAAAAGTGATAATTCTCCAAGTCACAGGTCGGGTTTTGTACAAAACTTATTAGTTAGATTCTCGATCGATCCCCTAAACTCATCCTTAAGCGACAGCCCATCTCAAGAATTTGTTGCTTTGGGAGGGCGAGAGCGAGCAGGGCTTTCTTCATCTAAAATTTTCCCCCCGATTCGTTGGGAATTTTGGTAGTCTTCATGTTGTCAGTTGTGCGATCGCTCCCGATCAATTAGTGAGTGTTACTACATTCCCAGGGGTTTGGCTCAGATGATACTCAGTATGATTCAAGACTTTGCTTTCGTAGCAGAGTGCTTGGGTCGTTAACTCGTCTGACTTAAAAGTCTCTAACTTCAATCGTGGAAAAGAATCTAAATCCTGTTTAAGGCGTAGTGAAAGTAAATAATGAACACTAGAAACTTAGATGACCAGGTAGAAAGTACCGACAATGGATCGATCAAAGTTACAAGTAAATTCCACGATGCAGCCACAACAACTTCTGCAGCTTCACCAAAAGAATTCAATGCAGAACAGCTAGGACGTGTCTACTTTATTCGGCACGGTGAAAGTACCAGTAACGAACGCAACATTTTTGCAGGAGTCCTGGATGTTGACCTCACATCATTTGGCCGATTGCAGGCGCGCCGTGCAGGTGTTGACCTGAAGAAAAAAGGTACAAAGTTTGACGCAGTATATGTCTCCCACATGAGACGCGCTAGGCAAACCTGTGAAATCGCCCTTGCTGAAAGTCAAGCACTAAAGTCGCCAAATACCCCCGTTGAGATAGATCATCGAATTAGCGAGAAATCCTTTGGCATTTTTGCGGGTCGCAACCTAAATCTGCTGCGTCTAGCCCTGGGCTACGAAGGGTTCGAGGAAATGTTGCACTCGCACAACGAAGCACCCCCGGCTGGCGAAAAGATTGCCCAAGTTTACTCTCGCGCTGCCCGTTTCTACGAAGACAAAATAGTACCGCACTTGGAACGCGGAGAAACAGTTCTAGTAGTGTGCCACCAATATGTATTGGAGCCTCTAGCACTTTATTTAAGCGGTCTACCGCCAACAGCTTATAAACACCTGAAACTCCCCAATGGCAAAGCTCTCAGCGGTGTGGATCTCGTCAAGTTTCGCGACAAGGAATCTGGTGGTGCCGCTTCTGTGCGGAAAGAGATTAACGATCTTTCAATTATGTGGGCGATTTTGATCTATGCCGTCGCCTTCTTAGTGGGAAGCTTAGCAAGGGCAATCAGCACCTCAGAAGCAGGGATTCCGTCAGTCCTATTTCGAGCAATAATAGTTGCGTGTCTAGCCGCCTCAACGTTTTATACCTACCTAGACATTGACTTTGCAGCGAGTAAACGCAAAGTAACCTCTACTGTGAAGTATCTAGTTTACGGGTGGATGGCAGTGCGATGGGCAGTTGGGCTATTTTTAATATTTTCTGGACTCTTGTATCAGACTGAAGCGGATCTGTACAAAGTTTTGTGGGTGCTGTTTTGGATGGTTCCCCCAGCCCTTACTTCCCCAGTTTTATCCGTGCTTTGGGGCGGTAATCTTTATCCCTCGGCTTTATTGTCAAGAACGCTATCAATCGTTGCTCCACTGGCGCTTCTGGCTACATTGAAGGTTGCCAATTTACCCATTAACGTTGACAGCCTGATCTTTTTCGGCGTCATTCTAATTTTAGGTCTGGCAATACCGGGTGCGATCGCCCAGTTTTGGCGCGACAAATCCCCGGTGGAATCAAACCACCACAGTAAAAACTGGAAATTCATCGGAGTGCTTGCTGTCGCATTCATGGCCTTGGCAACAGGGTTTCAGTTTACTCCATCCACCTTCATTTCGGATCTATTTTCTTCAACCGATCCGAACCGCTCCCTCGCCTGTCTGCAACAGCTAGCATTGGCAACTTTAGTGTTTGTCTTAATGCGCGTTTTGGCTGTATTAACCTCAGCATTTACGAAGGGCAAGCTTAGCAAGGCAGAAGCTCGTGATGCTTATATCCTGCTTGTGAATCCAAACTTTTTCCTTTGGGCGGCTCTTTTCATCGGAGTTAGTGCAACAGCAAATCCCGAAGCCGTAAAATATGCAATTTTTTGGGCAGCGCTGGGGTTCTTCTGCATACCACTCATCGAACAGATATTGTTCATGAATTCATTTGGCAATGACATACTGAGAGAAACACTGCGTTCTTCGAGAGTGGTAACAGAAGATATCAAAAAGCTTTTCCTGCAATTGGATACGGATGGAAGTAAGTCGCTCGATCGAACTGAGATTATGGAGTTGTTAGGCCTAATCGAAGACATGACAACAGGCGAACGCAGCTCTGAAGAAGTCAGAAAATACGTCACTGATTATCTTTTCAACATTCTTGACAGCGATAAAAATGGCAGTGTGGATTTAGCGGAATTAGAAGAGTACATATCAACGTATGGGTTGGTTGCTAACCTTAATGTTGCTCAAATCTAAACTTTGGCTCAATAAGCCATAACATCTTTGCTTAGGCTAGGGGTAGTCAAGGCATAAAACCTAGGAAATTTCACAACCGAAAACCAACTCTACCCTTTTATTTACATTTACCGAGGAAAGGGTCTCTGGCAAAAATCGCTCTCAAGTCGTTGCCAGAAGTCTGTCAGCGCATCGAAGCAGTGGGCAAGACATTCCAAGTTAAAAAGCGTGATGGAAACCTCATTGCTACTGGTTGGAATAATGGGCATTTGGCAGTTACACCCAATGAATCAAAGGAAGTTGGCGATCCTCGTGTGTTGTTGCCCGATCGGTCTCCCGATCGCGATGCCTTGGGTATTCCTTGGGAACTCATTCATGCCCATGATGTCACAGCCGACTGCCATGAAGGCGTGATTGACACCACAATTCAATATGAGGCAAGAGTATCAAGTTCGATGTTTCACTTGGATGAAGTCAATGAAGAAGCTATACTGTTTGCCAACTGGGCTTACCGCAGTATTCATGACGCCATTATTCCTTATCGGTACGCGATCGCTGGAAGCGCTCTCTTATGGCTGATAAAACTGCCTGATTCCATAGAAATTCTCTGTTCGGCAGCAGCGGATGGTGCAATACTTACGGAATTTCGGCTATCTGTATTAACTACAAAGACTTTGAGAATAATAAAATTCGACGATGTAAGTCCTGTGGTTTTCAGTGAGATCAAAAAAATACTTGCGTGAGTACCTTAAAACTAGGAAGAGGAAAATATCCAATGAATTTAGACAAGTTTGTACTAGCACAAAATATGGCTTTTCTAATAGCCATTCCACCAGAAAGTAATTTAGCGAAATTGCTCTCCTTTTGCTTAGCGACAAAGGCTAGAAAAAAGATGACCGGAACAGAAATCTTAAAAATAACCTGTGACCTAATGGAAAACCCATCTAATTTGCCCTATTGGACTCAAGACGTGATGGGGCTAGATTTAGATTACACCAGTGAAGAGTGGAAAGCTTTAGGAGAAATGGGAATCAACGATGCAGATGAGTTTATGGCTACCCTGCGGCAAGAGTTGGAAAATTTAAGTTTGTAATATCTGGCCTTGGCGTCAGGAAATAAACTCTCAGGTTTCACACACTTAACCAACAGCACTCATCAGATCGGGATAGTGAAAAAACCCTGTCTAAAGACAAGGCATAGTCAACTTTCAAGAGAGAAACAATAATATGTCTTTAAATGTTGAAATTTTAGAGCAAAGTTTTGAAAAAATCAAACCTCGTGCTGATGAATTTGCTGCTAGCTTCTACGAAAACCTATTTAAACTTTATCCAGAAGTCAAACCGCTATTTGCCAATACCGAGATGGCAAAGCAACAGAAAAAGCTACTTAATTCTCTGGTTTTGGTAGTAGAAAATCTTCGTTCTCCAGAGGCTTTAGGGCCAGTTCTCAACACACTGGGAGGCAGACACGTCAGTTATGGAGCGATCGCCAATTCTTACCCGGCAGTTGGAGAAGCACTACTAATCACCTTTGAGGAGTATCTTCAGGAAGATTGGACTATTGAAGTCAAACAAGCATGGATCGATGCCTACGGAGCGATTACTGCTTTGATGTTAAAAGGCGCAGGTGTAGAAACTACACCTGAAGAAGTTCAATTAGAAACAGAGATTATTCCCGATAAACAGGTAAGTATAGCAGCTAATCACGAACTTGAACCCGTTCCAGAAACACCGCCAAAATTAGCCGTTGATGTACTCGAAAGCAGTTTCGATAAGATTAAACCTCGTGCTGATGAATTTGCCGCTAGCTTCTACGAAAACCTCTTCACAGCTCACCCTGAATTTAAACCCCTGTTTGCTAATATCGATTTAGAAAAGCAACAAAAAAAACTCATAAATGCTTTGGTATTGGTAGTAGAAAATCTCCGCTCTCCAGAAGCTTTAGGGCCTGTTCTCAATGCCTTGGGAGGCAGACACATCGGCTATGGGGTAATTCCCAAATATTATGGGCCAGTTGGAGACGCACTGCTGATGGCTTTTGAGCAGTCTCTCCAAGAAGATTGGACTCCCGAAGTCAAGCTGGCCTGGACAGATGCCTACAGAGCAATTACAGGTTTGATGTTAAAAGGCGCAGGTGCAGATTCTTCACCAAATGTTGTCGCAGATAAAAAAGATGTCACCCACCATCAGCCAAAAGAATCACAGACACAATTACTGAAGGAATCTAAGCCGATCGCGCCACCAACCGAGGAAGAGAAAAAGCCTTTAGTATCAATTCAGTGGGATGGTGGAATTATTCAAAAAACGCTCTCGAAAATAACTGATAGTTATCAGCAATTTCAGGGTCTATCATTCGTTCAGCAATTGGGTGAAGCTCTCAAAGGAATTTTAGAAAAATTCATTGATACTTTTTGGACACAACCGGCGTGGTTAGTGGCTAGTGTTTCAGCAGTTCTGTTCATCATAATTTATGTGGCGGCGGATGATAATTCTCTGATTGGAGAGGTTTTGCAGAGTGTTGATGCTCTTAGTATGGTCGTTGCTTTAATTTTATTCATTAAGGAAGCGCCCGATCGCCGGAAGCAATTTCATTACCAAGCTTGGAGTATAGTTGATGCAGCACACGGCGTAAAAGTTAGCTATGCAAGAGTTCTGGCACTCCAAGATTTGAATGAGGATGGTGTTTCTCTTAGAGGTTTGGATGCTATTGGTGCAGAGTTAATAGATATTAATCTCTCCCGGGCAAATCTCAGTGACACCAAATTGATTGAATCCGACCTCAGTAATGCTAATCTGAGCCACGCTAACCTCAATAATGCTAACCTCAATAATGCTAAATTGAGTGGCGCTACTCTCAGTCATGCCAACCTGAGTTTTGCTCGATTAAGTCAGGTTAATTTCAGTAGTGCCAACCTCAGTGGCGCTAATTTAATTTGTGCGGACTTGAGTAACGCAAATATGAGCGGCGTCAATTTGACGAATGCTAGTTTGAGTGGTGCTAACCTGAAGAGGGCCTACCTAAGTGGTGCAAATCTCAAAGGTGCTAAAGTTAGCATTTCTGACCTGAGTGGTGCTTTGCTCGAAGGCGCTGTTATGCCTGATGGATCAAAGTATAAGTCTCTGGAAGATGGGTCCACAAATAAATAAATTGATGCCAACTTTTTTATAACTTTGAGCTATGCTTTTCTACAAAAAGGGTGACGATTCCTTGAGGAGAAAAGCTTTAGCTTACTGAAATGTGCTCGCCACAATAGTGAGAAATTACCCTTGAATGCTAATTCTTAAACAAAGGAAAAAAATAGGGCAATGATAGAAATCAAGCAAATAATATTAGGAATTACCTATGCAATTACTTAAGCATTTAAGTATAAAAACAAAACTCATAGTCATGTTGCTGGTAGTCAGCCTTTGCGCTATGCTTGCGAGCACGTATATATGCTCTAGCAGCGGGAAATCTATTCTGACCGAAAAAGTCTTCAGCCACTTAACCAGCCTTCGGGCTGCCAAGACTTATCAAATCCAAGATTATTTTGAAAACCTTTACCACCATAGCCAAACCTTAAGCGAAGACCTGACAGTCGTCGGTGCCATGCAAGATTTCAAGACAGCCTACCGCCAACTTGAAGAATCAACAATACCAGCGGATTTTGACAAAAAAATTGATACCTACTACCGCACACAATTTCTAACTAAACTAACGCGAACTAACCAGGGTTCGCCGGTTCCCGCATCCTACACACCAAAAACAACTGCGGCCCGTTACTTGCAGTACCACTACATCGCTGCTAACCCCAACCCCGTTGGCAAAAAACTTCTCCTTGACAATCCAGGGGACGCCAGCGCTTACAGCCGCGCTCACGCCCGCTACCACCCAATTTTTCGCAATATAGTTGAAAAATACGGTTACTACGATATGTTTTTGATAGATCCCGAAGGAACTGTTATCTACACGGTTTTTAAAGAAGCAGATTTTACCACAAACTTCACCAACGGCCCCTACAACGAGACTAACTTAGCATCCGCAGTCGCCGCCGCCCGACAAGCAAATGGAACGAGCTATGTGAAATTAGTAGATTTTAAGCCCTACACCCCTTCCTACGGTGCGCCTGCGGCTTTTATCGCTGCCCCAATCTTTAACGACTCCCAATTCATTGGTATTTTGGCGTTCCAGCTTCCGGTTGACAAAATTAACAATGTGATGACTGGCAACAAAAACTGGAAACAAAATGGTCTGGGCGATTCAGGAGAAACTTATCTGGTGGGGTCGGATTATTTAATGCGCTCTGCGTCTCGTTTCCAGATTGAAGACCCAGAAGGTCATGCAAAAACTCTACGCTCGATCGGCACTGATGAAAAGACTGTCAAGAAAATCAAAGAATTTAATACTACAATCCTCCTACAAGAAGTGCAAACAAAAGGAGTGAAGGAAGCTTTGTTTGGGAAACAGGGCACGCAGGCGATCGACGATTATCGTAATATTCCTGTTTTGAGTTCTTATGCTCCAGTAGAAATTGATGGATTGAGGTGGGTTATCTTGGCGGAGATTGATGTTTCTGAAGCCTATGCCTCAATTCACTCGTTTGAAAAAAAAGTTGTGATTGGAGCTACTATAATCATCGCGCTAATCACGCTGGTTGCCATCTGGCTGACCTCAATTTTTGTCAAACCCATCAATACTTTAATCAAAAGCGCTCGTCAGGTGGGATCTGGAGAATTTGACGCGGTTGTCAAATCTGGTTCGCAAGATGAATTTGGAGACTTAGCTAAGTCATTTAACCAAACGATAGGCAGCCTTCGTGCCGAAACTCAACTAATCGAACAGAAAAATCGCGAAAATGAAGCATTAGTCTTAAATATATTTAGTCCGGCGATCGCCAAACGCCTCAAACAGGGCGAGCGAGAAATTGCCGAGCAGGTTTCTAATGTCTCGGTCTTGTTTTCCGACCTCCACCAATTCACCAAGCTCACTCAATCAATGTCCCCTCAAGAGGTTGTTGGCTTGCTTAATGAACTGGTAACAGCCTTCGATGAAATGACAGAAAAATACGGTTTAGAGAAGATTAAAACTATTGGTGACGGTTACATGGCTGTATGCGGGATTGGTGTGCCGCGTCTGGATCATGACAAACGCACAGTAGATTTTGCTTTGGAAATGCTGTCGTTTGTCCGCCGATTTAGTTATGAAAAAGACTTGCATCTAGACCTGCGGCTCGGCATCAATTCAGGAGATGTGGTTGCGGGCGTGATTGGTAAAAATAAATTGCTTTACGACGTTTGGGGCAATACTGTAAATATTGCCAATAGGTTGAAGTCGGCTTGTCCGCCCGGATCGATCTTAGTTTCTCAAGACATCTGCTCGCGCCTGCACGATCTCTACGATTTTGAGCTGGTTGGTGAAATTCAAGAACCTGGAAAAGAAAAGCTAGTGGCTTGGCAAATCAAAAATTCTAAGCTGACCGTAAGTGTTCGAGAGGAAGATGTTTATGAGTAATTTAAGCTTTTCAAACGACTGGCAAGCCTGGGCGGTAATTGTCGGATTAGGGTTTCCATTCCTGGTCGTTTTACTAGGAGAGGTTATTTATCATCTACAAAGGCGCGGTAGACCGCTGGCGGCGACGCTGCGGGTTGTAAAAAACCTCGTCCTGCCCGTCTTAATGCTGATGGTTTTAATTAGGAATGTCGTGAGGCTTGACGTTGACGGGAATTTTGCAAAGCTCGTCGCAACGCTGTTTTGGATATCTGTTATCTACGCCTCTCTCTCGCTGTTTAATGTGATTTTGTTTGAAGAAGCTGAGGCAAATACATGGCGGGGACGGATGCCCAAACTGCTGATCGACCTTTCTAGGTTGTTTTTGGTGCTTGTGGGAAGCGCGATCGTACTGGCGGTGGTGTGGGGTGCAGATTTGGCGGGTCTTGCTACGGGATTGGGCGTTAGCTCGATCGTGATCGGTTTGGCGCTTCAGGACACATTGGGCAGCATCATGTCTGGCATTGCGCTGCTTCTGGAACGCCCCTTCAGCGTGGGTGATTGGTTGCGAATTGGAGATATCGAAGGCCAGGTAGTTGATATCAATTGGCGCTCTGTTCGCCTCCTAACTCTCCAGCGACAGGTGATTATCGTTCCCCATCAATTCGTTGGAAAAGAAATAATTCATAATTACAGCCAACCAGAACGCATTTACAACCAACGCATCAATATTGGCTTTTCCTACGATAGCCCCCCTAACCTCGTGAAGCAGGTACTACTAAGTACAGCTTTGGCTACACAGGGAATATTAGCTGAACCCGAACCCGAGAGCAAAACTACATCCTATGATGAGACGGCAATTATCTATGAGGTGGAGTTTTTTATCGAAAACTTTGAGGATATGGAGCAGATACTCGATCGATTTATGACGCGAGTTTGGTACGCAGCGCAGCGAAACAACCTAACGCTATATCGCTACCGATACGAGTATGCTGTGGAAGCTGCTGATAAGGCAGATAGCGCTTCAAGTAAGTTAGCCCAAAGCCTGCACTCAATTCCCGGATTTATGCCTTTAGCTAGAGAAGGGAAAAATTTAGATGACTTAACTAAGGGAACTATTTTACAGAAGTTTGGTGCGGGTGAGAAAGTCATCCGGCAGGGCGAGCCTGGTAATGCTTTGTACATTATCATTGCGGGTCAGGCTAAGGTCACAGTCACGAACAAGTTGGGCATGGAGTTGGAGGTAATGACTATCTTGCGCGGTGAGTTTTTTGGCGAGATGGCGCTGTTTAGTGGGGAACCGAGTCCGGTATCAATCGTCGCCGTTGACGATTTGCAAGTTCTTGTCATCTACTCAGATGCTGTAAATACGATGATTGAACGTCAACCAAGCTTGGGGCGCGAGATAGGTCAAATTATCGAAGCGCGAAGCAAAGCGGTAAGTATGGCCGGGCAGGTAGATGTTTCTTCCCATGCTGAGGTTGATTCCCTCTGAGGATTTTGAACTAAATTGATATGGAGTAAAATTATTTGTTAATATAAATTAAACGCGCAATAAATTACATTCAAAACTCAAAAATATCGATCGCCAAATGCCAGTTTTTCTGACGCAGCCGATCGCAAATTTGCACTTTCTCAACCGCTAAATATTGCAGAAATTCTGTTTTCTCTATGCCGCTGCGCCACATTACCAGAGCATCTTCTCCGGTGTCTTCGTAGTACCGTTTCCGCCGTCCTGCCTCTTTAAACCCAAATTTTTGGTAAAGAGAAAATGCGGCTAAATTAGATTCCCGTACTTCTAAGGTTGCCCGTTCTAATTGTCTATAGTGAGCCTTTTTTAGTAAATCCCAAAGTAGAGCTTGTCCTAAACCCTGACCTTGAAAGCTAGGATGAATTGCCAAAATTGTAATATGAGCTTCTTCTAAAATTGCCCACAGGCACCCCAAGCCGATCAGGGTTGGGGTAAGTTTTGAGTTCGGAGTTGCTGGCGAGCATCTCTCAACACTGATCGGTTTTGAGTTGAGAATGGTGTTCGGCTCGATCGACTTCAGTTCGCTGTCGAATCTTTCTGATTTGCAGACATCTGTTTCCGATGCCCACAAACCCAGTAAATCGCTGTTAGGACTGCCTAACTCACGCCCATAACCTTCTAAAGTCCACAGTCCGCCAAAACAGAGGCGATCGAGTTCGACTGCACTGTTGAGGTCTTCGGCGGCGAGATGTTTAATTTGTAGAAAACGCACGGCTGTAAATTGTACACTGGAAAACACAGTAGCGATTAGCTGTTTGTTGCTAGTTTTGAGTCATGACTCACAAGTCTCCAGACATTAGTCTAGTGCCAACGACCAATGACTGCTGATTAATGACTGCCGACTGCTGACTGCTGATTAATGACTGCTGACTAATAACCTAGGATAGTTATTGCGCGATGGTATCAACTCAATCTTTCGGGGTCGAATCGGGACTTAAGTATCTGTCTGAGTCGAAGCCGGCCCTGCAAAATCGATCGCCCAATCAAGAACTTTTACCGCTGACAGCCAGTGTTAACAGTCGCGATCGGTTGGAAATCGGAGGCTGCGAGGTGACAGCTTTGGTGGAGCAATTTGGCTCGCCACTGTACATTTTAGATGAAGAAACGCTGCGGGCCACAAGCAGCCAGTACCGAGATGCTTTTAAAAGGTACTATCCGGGCGAATCTCAAGTGCTCTATGCTTCTAAAGCTTGGAGTTGTTTGGCGGTTTGCGCGATCGCCGCTTCGGAAGGTTTAGGGATAGATGTGGTATCTGCAGGAGAAATCCACACAGCACTACAAGCTGGTGTGAATCCCGACAAAATCTACTTTCACGGGAACAACAAATCCCGCGAGGAAATCCAGCTCGCTGTCGAAAGCGGCTGCGTTACCGTAGCCGACAATTGGCTTGATTTGGAGACTCTAGCAGAGTTGGGAAAATTGGGTGTCAGCAGCAAGACAGGCGGGCCGACACGAGTTATGGTGCGGTTTACTCCTGGAATTGAGTGTCACACCCACGAGTACATTCAAACGGGTCAAATCGACAGTAAATTTGGCTTCGATCCCAATTCCCTCGATCGAGTTTTTGAATTCATCAGCCAACAATCGTCGTTATTTTGCGTGGGAGTACACGCTCACATCGGCTCTCAGATTTTTGAACTGCAACCCCATGACGATTTAGCTGAAGTCATAATTCAGGCCTTGACAAAAGCACAGAGTTATGGTTTACCAGCGACAGAAATTAATATTGGTGGCGGGTTGGGCATTCGCTATACTGAAGCGGACGATCCTCCCAGCATAGAAGATTGGGCTCGTACAATTTGCTCCGCAGTGGTAGCAGCTTGCGAGCGGCAGCAATTGCCATTACCAAAATTGCTTTGCGAACCGGGTCGATCGCTCGTCGGTACAGCCTGTGTCACTGCTTATACTGTTGGCTCTCAAAAAGTCATTCCGGAAATGCGGACGTATCTAGCTGTGGATGGAGGTATGTCGGACAATCCGCGTCCCATTACCTACCAATCAGTTTATCGAGTTCTCGCAGCCAACCAAATGTCTGCTCCCTTAACGGAAACAGTGACAGTTGCTGGCAAACACTGCGAATCAGGCGATATTCTGATTAAAGATGCTAAGTTGCCAGAGTGTAAGCCTGGAGATGTCCTCGTGGTGACGGCTACGGGAGCATACAATTACAGCATGGCTTCTAACTATAACCGAGTACCCAGACCGGCAGCGGTTTTAGTGAGAAATGGGGAAGTTAACACGATTATACAGCGGGAAACTTACCAGGATTTGCTAAGGCTTGACCGCCTTCCTGAACGACTCGGAGCTCAAAAGTAAAAACTTAGAAGTTAAAAGTTAAAAGTTAAAAGAAAGATAATCCATGTTTACTTAGTGATGATTACCTTTTCACTTTTAACTTTTGCCTTGTTCAGTCACACGATTGGATTGACACTCCCCGGTCTAAAAACACGGGGATTTTCAGCGTATTCCTTATAACAACTGTTCATGGTTCACGGGTTCGAGTGCATCACGGTTCGCGGTTCACAGGCGGTAGCGTTCGATGAACCATGAACAATCAACAATTTGGCTTTGACTTGGCCCTGGTTCAGTCCTTATTGATTCAAGGGATCGATATTGGACTGGTTTTTGCCCTTGCGTATTTGGTGCTCGTCATTGTTGGCGAGCGCAGAACGCTGTGGATGGTACGGGGATTTATTATTTTGATGCTGGCGGCGGCGGTGAGCAACTGGGCTGGCTTGAGGCTGTTGCACGTTGCCCTCAACAGCTTGGTGACGGGTTCTGCTGTGGCAATGGCGGTAATATTGCAGTCGGAGTTTCGCCGATTTCTGGAACAATTGGGTCGGGGGGAATTTCGGCAACTGTTTGGACGCGATCGCCGACCCAATCCCGAACCGGACAGCGTAATAGATGAAATTGTGGACGCAGTAAAAGAACTTTCGCAAAACCGCACGGGCGCTTTACTAATTATAGAAACAGATTCTCCGATCGATGATCGAGATTTTTCTGTGCCGGGATTAAAGCTAAATGCTGAAGTTTCTAAAGAATTGTTGCAGACTATCTTTCAGCCGCAAACTTTGCTGCATGACGGAGCTGTTTTGATTCGAGGTTCGCGGATCGTGTCGGCGGGGGTAATTTTGCCTTTGTCCGATCGCACTGCGTCGCGGCAGTTGGGAACCCGCCACCGGGCGGCAATGGGGATTACGGAACGGGTGCAAGCTTGCCTGTGCGTGGTGGTGTCCGAGGAAACGGGTTCTATTTCTTTAGCCCAGATGGGACTTTTAAATCGACCTTTGACTAGCAACAAACTTAAGGAATTGCTGGAAGCAAAGCTGTTTCCGTCCGAGGGAGAAAGAGCTGTGGCTCCAATTCCGATCGGCAATCTCGGACGCCAGATAGGATTGAAGGGAGTGACGCTATTAAAACGGATACTGCGCCGTTAGTCGGGTAATCGGGAGAAACCATGAGTCAAGGAATTTGCTTGGAAAAGTTGCCGGAGGATCTGCAACAGGAACTACTGCCTAAGCACATAGCAGTGATTATGGACGGGAACGGGCGCTGGGCTCAGAAGAAGGGGTTGCCGCGGATTGCGGGGCACCGCCGAGGAGCTAGCACTCTGAAGGAACTGCTGCGCTGCTGCAAAGATTGGGGGATTCCAGCTTTAACGGCCTATGCTTTTTCGACGGAGAATTGGGGGCGGCCTGCCGGGGAAGTGGATTTTTTAATGAGTTTGTTTGAGGGTAAGCTGCGGCAAGAATTGCGGGAGATGGTGGACGAGGACGTGCAAATTCAATTTATGGGGAATTTGCAGGCTTTGCCGAAGTCTTTGCAGGCGCAAATCGAGCGTTCTGTGACGGCAACTCAGCACAATCAGGGGATTTTGTTTACTGTGGCGACGAATTACGGGGGGCGTCAGGAGATTGTACAAGCTTGTCGGGCGATCGCCACTCAGGTGAAAGAGGGCAAGTTGCAGCCGGAGGAGATTGATGAGGTTTTATTTAAACGCTATTTGTATACTGCTGATGTTTGTGACCCGGATTTACTAATCCGGACGAGTGGGGAAATGCGGTTGAGCAACTTTTTACTATGGCAAATGGCTTATTCGGAAATTTACATTACTGAGACGCTGTGGCCGGATTTTGATCGATCGGAGTTTCACCGCGCTTTGTCTGATTATCAGAAGCGCAGCCGCCGATTTGGCAAAGTGTAACGATTTTGGATTTTGGATTTTAGATTTTAGATTTTTTGGTTGATTTTTCAGTTTCCCAGTAGGTGTGGATTCTGAGGGAGCATCTCCATAAAAGTAAAAAATGTTTTTACCCCACCTGCGAGCGTCCTGCACAGCACAATAGAGCGACCCGGACGATCGCAATCCCATGTAAATGTTTGCAGGGTTGATGCTTTTTACCTGGATTTCCCATCTAAAATCTCATACCAATTTCACTCATCTCCTGCTCCACATAACGATTTTAGATGTGAGATGGGAGGACAAATCTAAAATCTAAAATCTAAAATCTAAAATCTAAAATCAAATTAGGGGCCGGAGAAAACGGCCGCTTCAATGTCCTGACGTGAGAGCGAGTATTTGAATGCTCGCTGAATATCTTGGCCGTCGGCTCCAGCATCGATGTAGCGGACGGTGAGTTGGTCGATATCGAGGGAGAGTTCTGCTTTCCATGTAAGTTGCTCGATCTGCCAGCAGTGGAGTTCTCGCCGATCTTGCTGGCAGCCTCGGCTTTTTAGCCACTGCTCGATTTCCGGGAGTGGATGGTTGTACAAAGGAGTGTCAGCGGAAGGAAGAGTCATGGGATTTTAGATTTTAGATTTTAGATTGAGGATTTCCGATTTGAGATTAGAGATTTGGGATTTGAGGCTTTAATTGCCACGAATTAAGCCGATCGCGATCGCCAGTACCAAACATCCGATTAAGCTAGCTCCCATGATAAACAGAGCGAACATTTCTCCGGGGGAAAGGGGTCGATCCGTGGGATCTAGGTAAGCGGAGTTGGAAGTTTTTTTGCCAGATCCCGAAACCGGAGTATTGAAGCCTGGGGGCGACTGAATCACGTTCAGACGAGAATAGCCTATTTTGAGGTCGTAGGCGAGGCGACGTTCTGGGTTGCTGAGGGTGGCGTAGGCGTTATTGAGCTGCTGAAATTTGGCGGTGGCGACGGAGGGTGGCAGCTCGGTGGTATCGGGATGGTAGAGTTTGCTCAGTTCCCGGTACGATCGCCGAATTTCGATCGGCGATGCAGAAGGATGCAGCCCTAACAAGCTGTAGTAACTAGAACCCAAGGGGGTTTTGCCGGGTATTTTCTGACTTTTGCTGTTTGCCGTTCCCTCGTTAGGAGTCACCTCAGCGCCTCTGGGCTTGTTGTTTATAATTTTTGATTATTTTAGAGCAGATTTGAGGGTAGCGCCACTGTCTGCGATGTCGAGGGGTTGAGGGTGGGCGATCGGCTCAAGGTACGATCGCCCACTTTCAACTATGAATTGGTCGAGCGCAAATTCTGCACATCCTCAACGCTAAGCCCCGTAACTTGGGCGATCGTGGCATTATCTAGCTGTGAAAGTAATTGTCGGGCGATCGCCAACTTCTCTTCTCGCTTTCCTTGTTCTATGCCTTGTTCTATGCCTTGTTCTATGCCTTCCTGAACAGCCTTAATAATCGCCCCCTGTTGGTCATAAATAAACTGTTCTCTTCTGTCCAAATCTTCCACTTCCTCCCGGCTTAACTTGGCTTGATTTGCAATATCAAAAGCTTGATGGATTTCTGGTATCCTATCCATTGTTTCTGGAACCGCTGTCAAACTTCTGGCATTTTTCATGAAATAAATCCATTTATCTGCTAAAGTTTCCAGTTGCTCCTCTCCTTTGGTAAACTTCGGCAACTCTACAAACACTAAATCCAGATCGTTCTCGGGATACGTAAAGTTTTTATTTACTTCTTTGTACACAAATCTCGAAATCCATTCTTCGCTGTTAGCAAACATTTCAAAATCCGTAATTGTCAAAGCAATCACTGGCTTCAGCAATCGATATCCTTGTGCTGCTTCCAATTGAAAAGCATAAGTTTTTGCTGCATTGTACAAAACTCGCTTGCCAAAAGACTGGACGTTGAGCACTTGCATTTCAATAATTACTAAAGTGCCGTCGCTCAGTTTGGCTTTCACATCCAGATAACTATCTTTTAAGCCTTCTAGTTTTGGGGGGAGATTTGGATTGATAATTTCTAAGTCTTGGATGGTGGAATTGCCTTCATAAATTAAGGCGTTGAGAAAGCTAATTAGAATCTCTTTGCTTTCTGAGGAACCGAAGATTTTTTTGAAGGCATAATCCGTTTTTGGGTTGATAAATATCATGGTTGTGAGATGGGTGCTTTTCGACTATTAGTTTGGTGAGGAAGCAACCGGAATCGAACTTTATCAGACTGCTGATTTTGTTTCAGGCAAAGGCTTGACATCTTCTGGTAAATGTGAGTGAGCCATAGCCAGCACTGGCTCCTCGATACTGTGTTCGCCGTCGGTGGGAAGCTGGCAAGAAATCAACTCTGTGACGATACGATCGCCCAGAACATCTTCCCAATCCTGCAACTGTTCTCTGGCTTTGATCGGTGTATTGAGAGCCACGTCTACGCCCATTTGCTGAAGGTTGAGGCTGTGGGCTGTCGATCGGCGGTTTACCCACTCCACCAGCCAAACGCTCAATCCGACTGCTGCCATCAAAGGCAAGACAATCCGATAATCGCGGGTTAATTCAAACATCAACAGGATGGCAGTCAGCGGTGCTCGGGCGCTGCCGGCGAGCACGGCGGCCATGCCCACCATTGCGTAGGCGGCAGGACCGGCAACTCGATCGCTCATTGCCGGCAGCATTTCCAAAAAGAGGCCGTAAGCCGAACCCAGGGAAGCTCCCAAAAACATCGCCGGAGCGAAGATTCCGCCCACTAAACCGCTGCCGAGGCTGATTGCGGTCATCGCCAGTTTGACAAACAACAGCAGCAGCAGCAAAGGCAAGGAAAATTTAACATCTTGGAGCATTGCTTGGACTGTTTCGTAGCCGACACCCAAAATTTGAGGCAATTGTAGGGCGACTAAGCCGACACAGGCCCCGCCGATGATCGGGTGAAGCGGCCGGGGCAGTCGTCCGAGCCAAGCAAATCCTCGGACTTTTCCTTGAAAACAGCCCTCGGCTAATTGAATTGCTTCTGTGTAGGCTAGAGACACTCCGCTCGCCAAAAGTCCCAATCCCATGTACAGAGGCAGTTCTAGGGGGCTGCGGACATCGTAGACTGGCAAAGAAAAGGCTGGCTGAGATCCCAAGCAGATTTGAGCGATGAGCGCGGAAACTACGGCGGAGAGCAAGACAACGCTGACTGACGAAGTAGCGAAGGTGCTGCCGAGCACGACTTCTAAGGCAAAGAAGACTCCGGCGATGGGAGAGTTAAACCCAGCGGATAAACCTGCAGCAGCTCCGGCGCCCAGGAGCAAGCGCTGCCTTTCTGGGGAGAGCTGTAAGACTTGAGCCAGCAGCATTCCAAAGTTGGCGCCGATTTCGACGCTGGGGGCTTCCGGGCCGAGGGAGGCGCCGGTGCCGAGGGAAACTGAGGCGGCCACCATTTTGGTGATGGGTTTGAGGGGGGAGAGTTCTTGCAGGCCGCGGGTGGCTGCAATTAAGGAAGACATATTCGGGCCAAAGTCCCGAAACCGCCACCGCATCAGCCCGATGATGACTCCGCCGAGGGTGGGAATGCAGGCTAGCGTCCAAGAGCCTTTCGACGCGATCGCACCCATGAAGTCTTCCAGCATCAGGCTGTGGATGAAGTGGATGAGGTAGTGAAATGTGACGACGCCTGCGCCCGTAACTCCCCCGATGACTAGGGAGAGGATGAGCAGGAGGGTTTCTGGGCTGGGGTGCAGGCGGTTGAATAGCGGGCTTAGTCGGGAGGCTTGGGGAGTTGCTGCGGTTGGCCCGGGTGGCGGCAGATCCACAGGAGGGATGGCTCTCATTTAGCGGTTAATTCTTCGGTGAGAAGTTATATAATATTACAATTTATTTCTTATTTTCATTTTGAGTGATTTTAGGGGAATTGACAACTTAATTAAGGCGTATTTTAGGGTAAATTTTTTGGGCGGGCCGCTGGGGTGGAATGACTGATTCTGAGGAGCGGCGGATTTGGCGTGATTGTATGCTAAGTTACATTCAAACTTAGATATACTCTGGCGATAATGCTAATTAACTATATTTATAGTTTTGGTGGTTAGGTTGATCGCATCAGTGAACGGGTCATATCATATAACTCAGTGAAAAACAACTTTCAAATTAAAGAATTGGCGATTGGAGATTTTACCTTACAACCACCAATCTCAAAGTTCCAATTTTAAATCCCTCCATCGCGGATAATATCACCTCGGTTGTTGAGTGGGCGGGATTCTTGGTCTGGGTTTGGCGATCGACATTAGCGGATCGCCGATGGTGGCGACTTTCCAGGGTGGGGATTCTAGCTGGCGTGCTGCGATTAAAAAGGGTGCTCCTCGCTTTAGGCGATCGACCATTAATTTAGGTGGAATAAATGCAGATAAAAAAGGTTCGTTGACGCTGCCAATATATGCGTAAGCACCATTTTCTAGCCACCTTCCGGCAACGGTGTTGTTGTCATCTGGGGCGGCTGCTGACCAACTGTGGATCATTTGGATTGCTGCGGGAAATTGGAGTTTTGGTATGTCTTCAACTGAAGCGTCGCCGTTGCCGACTTGGAATGATTTTGGATAG
This sequence comes from Microcoleus sp. Pol8_D6, assembly GCF_036700965.1. Classification (NCBI taxonomy): domain Bacteria; kingdom Bacillati; phylum Cyanobacteriota; class Cyanophyceae; order Oscillatoriales; family Microcoleaceae; genus Microcoleus; species Microcoleus sp. Pol8_D6. Next base: position 113,476 of record NZ_JAUBPW010000007.1, read on the forward strand.
CCTTTAGAATTCATTAATATTAAGTCAAATGTCCACGGTTTTGAGGCTAAACTCCGCCACTTTTCCAGGCTAGATTCGGGTTTCTGCACTACTTCGACATTTAAACCTATGCTTTTTAGTCCGCTAGCTGCTTCCTCCATTTCATATTTTGCCCAATTTCCTTCCTTGGGGTAACTGTCATAAAGCATGGCTGTTTCGGTATCGAGAAATATGGCACACATGGCTTGATAGATCGATCGTACCTCGGAGCCATAAATCCAGCCGACAGCGGCCCAGCGTTCGCCGTTGGGGTGTCTTCCCAAACCGTCGGTAACGGCTAGTTGTTCGTCTGGTTTTTCAGGAGATTGATATTTGACTGCTAGTTGGCGTACAATGGTTATTGTGTCGATCGGGTCTGCGAGTTGAGAGTAAAAATATCCGGTTGATTCGACGGCTTTTGTAACTGCTAGTTGCAGATTTTTCCACGGTGTGTTATTGAGGGTATCGTTGGGTTTGCCGAAGTTGCCTTCTAGAAATACTAAAGGTTGGCCGTGAGCGGCTGCTAAGGCAACTGCTGCTGAGCGTGCGGGATCATTTTCTGCTGTGATTACTACTCCTGGGGGTTCCCAGCCGAGTTGCTTCCATTTTGCTTTTAAGGTTTGAGTATCGGTAGCATTCCAGGCTGCTGCTGCGCTGTTGAGCATTAATTGCTGGAGTTTTTGATTTTGTGGCAGTTGCTGTTTGATGCTTGGCAAACGGACTATTTCTTCGGGTTTAAAGCGCTGCAAAAACATGGGCGCATATTTTTTGTCTTCGATGAGAATAGGCCAGTTTCCTTTGAGATTCCATTTTTGGATTGCTGCTAAAAATGTGGCTTCGTCTGGTACTAAAACTACGCGGTTGACTGTTGGTATGTTGTCGCGAAGGATGGCTGTTCGGAGGCCTGTTTGAATTGGCCAGGGTTCTTGTTTTGCTGAGGCGGGAAGTTGAAAGGGTTTTTTGAAAAGGCGATCGCACCCGACACCGATTGTTGCTAGGATGGAGATCAGGGCGATCGTCAGGAATTTAAATTTTAACTTTTTTTTCATAAAGGCAGGCGAAGGAAGGAACGAGGTTATAAATACGAACAATTATCGAAATATTTTTAGGGGACTGCAAGCGGATGTTTCGAGGCGCGGGACAAAGGAAGATTGTAAGTGCGATCGGGCTGGCAACTTTTAGTATTATTGCCTTAGCAACTACAGGTTTAATAATTTTCGCAGCGAACCGTTCGTCAGTCAAGGATCAAGTCCGGCAATTGCTGACAGCGAGGGAATGTCAAGGTTGCAATCTTTCCGGGGCGAATTTGAGCGAAGTTTTTCTGGAAGGCGTCAATTTAAAAAAAGCCAATCTGAAAGATGCCAATTTGTGGAGCGCGCATTTGGTAAACGCTAACTTGAAACAGGGAAATTTGGCTGGGGTTTACCTGATAAGCAGCAATTTGGCAGGGGCAAATTTGGAGGGAAGCAATCTAGAAAATGCGTTTTTAGAGGATGCTTATTTTGGAGGGAGTAATTTAAAAAAGGCTAAGTTAAAAGATGCTTTTATGAAAGGTAGTTTTCTGGTAAATGCTGACTTGGAGGGTGCTAATTTGGAGGGTGCTAATCTGTGGATGGCTAATCTGGAAGGTGCTAATTTGAAGGGTGCTAATCTGAGAAATGCTTGGCTGTTGGATACTAATTTGGCAGGGGCGAATTTAAAGGGTGCGGTGATGCCTGATGGTACGCGGCATGAATGAAAGTCAGTTGACAATTGACAGTTGATAGTGGACTCCGAAAGCAGTCATTAGCATTAGTCAGGAGAAAGAGCGATCGCACCTGCAACCTTCATTTCCCGTTATTGGGTGAGGAGATGAAGGGGTGAGGTGCGATCGCTACTCTAATAGCTAGTGGCTATCGGGCTGATGGAGCAAATAAGGTCGTTGAGAGAGATGAGAGGTTAAAAATACAGAGTTTCGAGCATTAGCAACAACAAATTTTACCATCACGTCGGCTGCTTTCATCATCCATCTAACTCAACTTGATTTACATACGTTCTGCAAATCTTTGAACAGCTTTTGGCGCGAAAGCAGCAACTAAAAAAGCAGTTGTAATGTATTTGCCCTCAGAATCATTGCTAGTTATTGTTATTGCACCAAACACAATCGCTGAAATCAGCGCAATAAAACTCATGGCTCGCATTGTCGAGTATTTTCCATTATCCTCCTGAATAATTTCTGCCAGCTCTTTTCCGTGTTCAAAAGCATTGGGTTGAGTCTCAAGGCTAGAAGAATGTGTCATTTGATTAACCTCCTCAAGAAACATAGAAGTGAAAAGCAAGTCTTGGGCAGACAGAATGCCTGCCCGCAAGAGTTTTTGAGTTTAAGGATTCAAGAAAAGTTAACTCAGCCCTAACTTAGTTCGAGTATTGATACCAACTATTCCATCATCTTCAAGTCCAACAGAACGCTGGAAAGCTTTTACAGCCGTTTGTGTATTTTCACCAAATACACCATCAACTGCTCCTGGATTAAATCCCCGATCGCGCAATCGCTGTTGGAGTTTTATAACGGCTGAACCTGTTGAACCCAAGCGTAGAGTCACAAATTGCGACTCATTTTCTAGCTGTTCGGGAGTGAATTGCATACCTAGCTTATCAGCAACTTGTTTTCTCAAACTGGGAAGTTGACTGTACAGCAAATCACCCGGACAATCAGTATTGCTGAAATCTCTGTGTCCCTTGATATTGAGCGGACTAATATTACAAGAATCGCATAATGACACACAAAGTTCTACAAGGCTCTCCCATTGCTTTTCACTCATTTGGAAAGTCATGAATTTCCCTTCATTTTCAATACCAGGAGATTGATTGCCGTTGGCTAATTTTCCTGGATCTTGCGCTGCGTGGGCTGACTGGATACAAAACCCTTGTTTTACAGCATCTAGGGAACCGTGCCGACCTTCTAAAATCAACCCTCCGGTTGTATTTAAGAAGTTGTGTCCTGAGTCCGACCAATCATTATCATCCATGTGAAAGTTTTGAATGTTTCGCGCTAACTTAATCGCTCCTTCAAGTGTGCCTCTTGAGACATCCTTGGGAGGGTTTTCGTTGTCTGTATGATGGACAATTACATAGCGGGGAATAGTCCTTTGAAAAGAAAATGTTCCCGATTTTGGCGGTCTGGCTCCCCACGCTGCTGCTGTTACAACTTTTGCTGTAAATGACATAAAAAATGACTCCGAATTGTTTAATTTTTAGGTGGAAGTTACCCCACGGAGGGGGCAACTTCCGTTTAGGCTAATGTTTGTAGTAAGGACAGAAGTCCTTTGTTGCATATTTGGTAAAAATGCGGACTAAATTCCTCACTACAAATCTTTTTTAGAGGTAATCCACTGGAAGCGATATCAATCGCAAACGCAGGAACTATTTAGCGTTATTTGGAAATTCGATGCAGCCACATTGTTGCAGTAGATTCGATCTTGCTACTGTCCCAAGAGTTATAAAAATCTAAAGCTTGACGCAAACTAAAGGCATTGGCAGTGGCGGATATCAATTTACGACTGTAGATCTTGTTTTCGCCCTTGTTATCTGGTGAAAATCGGGAATTTTTCCGATAGCCTGAGTGAAACCATTCTCCTGCTGGGTCATTCACAAAAAAGTCACCACTGGCGTTATAACCGCGAATAACTAGAATGTGACCTGAATTCGTCCAAAAACCGTGCAATATACAGATCTCGCCAGAATCGAGAGACCGAGTGATGTCTGAAAGACTTCCCTTTAATGTCAAGTTATCTCTCAACCCTAAACCCTCTAACAATCTTTTGATGCCATCGGGAGAACCGTGATCTATTCCCAGCCGATCGAAACGTTTTTTAACATCATCCTCGTACTGTGCAAAGGGACCTAAATCTGCAACTTGAAAGTATTTCAGACACATTGCCGCACTTGTAGCACCGCAAGTGCGCCAGGGTTCAATGTCGTTATCTTCTTGACTGAAATACGGAACCTTATGATTAATAGACATAATTTAACTCAAGGTAAGTGTTGTAAATGATTGATTTGGCTTCAGCTCGTTTGTTTGAGCTGATATGTATACAGTAGCGAGTTGTTATTGTACGGTCTATATAGATAACCTAAGTTGTTAAAGTTCAATACAAAAATAAAAATACTGAGGCAACCTCAGTCTAACTAAGTAAACCTCAGTAAACTTCAGGTTATACTCAAGATCCAATGAAAAATTTTTAACCTTATGAATTTTGAAGAAGGGCTGAAACTCGCAGATACCGCCGTATTTGCCAAAACAAACAGACACTTAAAAGATATAGAAGTAATAATTCTGAGGGGAGCTTGGCAAGGGCAGGAGTATCATAAGGTTGCAGAGGCTTACGGATACACTGCTGAATATCTGATGCAAGATGTGGGCCCCAAGTTATGGAAGCTGCTTTCGGAAGCTTTAGGGGAAAGAGTGAGTAAAAGAAACTTTCAAGCGGCATTGGAAAGACGATCGCTCTTGCAGTCAGAGACAGCCGCACAGCCAATTGCAGTTACAAGCACTCCTTTATGCCAAGATTGGGGTGAAGCGCCGGATGTCTCAAATTTTTTCGGTCGCACCGCAGAACTCAACACCCTCAGTCAATGGATACTCCGCGATCGGTGTCGCTTGGTGGCGCTGTTGGGTATGGGAGGTATTGGTAAAACGGCTCTGACTGCTAAACTAGGAGAACAAATTCAGGGTGGATTTGAATATTTAGTTTGGCGCAGTCTCCGCCATGCACCTCCCTTGCTGACAATCTTGACTGAGTTGAATTTATTTGCAAGCAGTTCCCAAGACACGCAACTTCCAACCACTGTAGACGAGCAAATTTCTTCCCTGCTCAAGAGTTTGCGCGATCGCCGTTGTTTGCTAATCCTAGATGATTGGGAAATGATTTTGCGAAGTGGAGACATTGCTGGGTACTACCGAGACGGTTATCAAGGGTACGGTCAACTACTGCGGCGAATAGGAGAAGAACGGCATCAAAGTTGCTTGTTACTCCTCTCGCGAGAAAAACCTGTAGAGGTTGCATCTTTAGCAGGCGAAACCTTACCTGTGCGTACATTACAAGTTAAAGGCTTAAAACAAACAGAGGCAAAAATGCTTTTGGCGGCCATTGGGTTTTCTGCCTCAGAAAACGGCTTAGATGAACTGATACAAATATACCGAGGTCATCCTGCTGCACTGAAATTTACTGGTACCACAATTCAAGAGTTGTTTAATGGCAATATTAGTCAATTTATCGCTCAAAGTTCCTTAGTTATTGGCGATATTTTTGGCAATCTACTTAACGAACATTTTCAGCGGTTATCAGATGTAGGAAAAGCTGTGATGTACTGGCTGGTAATTGAACAGCAGCCGATTTCCTTGAACCAATTGAAAGCAAAATTATCAGCCGGCGTTTCTAGTTCAGAATTACTAACAGTATTAGAATCTTTGGTAAGACGTTCCTTAATCGAAAAAGAGCTTTCCCCTTCGAGTGCTGAATCCAAATTCACTCTCGAACCTGTGATGATGAAATATGTTACTCATAAACTTGTTGAACAAATATGTCAAAATCTTCGAGAAGCAATGCAAGCGGAATCTCTCGATCACCTAGGTTTAATCGGAAGTCATGGTTTAGATGAAAACCCAGAAATAGCCGGTGCTAAAACTACTCAGCAAAACCAGATGTTCAATATAATTAGAGAACGTTTGAACTTGACACTGGGGAGTCCTTTTAAAAAGCAGCTAGAAGAAATTTTACTAAAATTGCGTAAATCTCCTTTTCAAGCTGGTAAGTACGCTGAAAAAAATATTTTAAAACTGCTGGGAGAAACAGAAAGATGACTTCAAGTAGCTTAATTTATCCAGGGTTTTTACTTCAAGGTCGCTATCAAGTGATCGCTCGGATTGGCGGCGGTGGCTTTGGCGATATTTTTGAAGTAGATGATGGTGGTATTACCAAAGTATTAAAAGTTTTGAATTTGGATAACTTTAATAACCCAGATATTAAGCAAAAAGCCACCATTTTATTTCAGCGAGAAGCAGAGTTCTTAATGAGCCAAAGGCATCCCGGCATTCCTCGTGTAGAAACAGACGGATATTTTACTTGGCCTGAAGGTAGTAGCAAAGCGTTACCATGTCTGGTAATGGAGAAAATACCAGGTCAAAATTTACAAGAGTGGATGTTAGCAAGAGCTAATCAACCAATAACTACAGAAACAGCCATTGAGTGGTTAGCTCAACTCACAAAAATTATCAATTTACTGCACGAGCAACAGTATTTTCACCGAGATATTAAACCGTCCAATATCATGTTAAAACCCGATGGAGAATTGGTATTGGTAGATTTTGGTGCGGTGCGAGAAGTAACAGAAACTTACCTGCGACAGCAAAAAGAAAATTATACTGGAACTGCGATTATTTCCGCTGGTTATACGCCCAGCGAACAAGCAGAGGGTCATGCAGTACCGCAATCTGATTTCTTTGCTTTGGGACGTACTTGTGTTTATTTGCTAACAGGCAAATCGCCGCTTGAATTACCTAAAAATTCTGAAAACGGTCAGTTAATCTGGCGAGATAAAGCAACGCAAGTTTCACCGCATTTGGCAGATTTAATTGACCGCATGATGGCTCCTTTTTTTGGAAAGCGACCGCAAAATTGCCAGGAAATATTGCAGATTTTGGCACGGGGAGAATCGCGATCGCCCTTGGAAAGCTTGGCGCAACCAGTGCCAGAAATTAATTATTCGATAGAACCCAGTAAAACGCATCCTCTCAAGGATCGGCTAAATTTTAACTGGGTAAGTAAACTAGCTCTAGCTAGCTTATTTTTCCTAGGCGGTTTGTGGACGCTATCACCCCCAATAGTATTTTGGCTGAAAAAAGAAGGGTTGGATAATCACGAAAATAAACGTTTAGAGACTGCGGAGTTATATTATAAAATAGCTCTCGTATTTCGGCCCAATGATGAAACTGTCAACTATAATTTAGGCGTGCTTTATGAGGACAAAAACGAGTATAACAAGGCTCGCGCTGCATATCAACTTGCTGTCAATGCAGGTTTTAATAAAGCTTTAAATAATTTGGCGCGGTTAGAAATTTTAGATCGACAATATGCGAACGCTCTACCGCTGTTAGAAAAAGCTTTGCCACTTGCTAAAGATGACAAAATTAAGTATGCCGTCTACAAAAATTTAGGTTGGGCGCAGTTGGAGTTAGGGCGATATGAAGAGGCTAACAATAATCTGAAGAAAGCGATTAATATTTCTAGCGATCGCTCGGTTGCTTACTGTTTGGAAGCTGTGCTTTTAGAACGTCAAGGCAACAAACACAAATCTCTATCCTATTGGGAAAAATGCTATAATAATTTGCAGTCGGAGTCTTCTGAAGAACAGAAATGGATACGGCAAGAATTTAGCAAAAATTTTCAAAATTTAAAGTTATAGCGTATCTCCGATAGTCCGGCAGGGGTTTAAACCCCTGCCTCAAAGCACAAGTCCTCTAAAAGAGGACTAATGAAGATTTCCAAAGTTTATGTGATCGCTTCGCTATCGCGAACAATGAAAAATAATTTAGGTCATGAAAAATAATCCTCCATCCAAGTTGACACTAATCAGTCTCAAAAGCAAAACATTTACTTACTTTGTTATTTTTGGGCTAACACCTTTAATTTCGAGCGCAACAGCCTCAAAGGTTTATCATGTAATTAATAGATTGACTCCCCAAGTTTCCGATCTCTCTCAACAAGAAATGCTAGCGATCGACTGTGAGGATTATACTGCCGATCCTCGCGGGCCTCTGGATGTCTTAATTCCTTATATTATCAGTCCCCGGCGAACTTTATTGCTGAACGATCGCCCGAAGTTGCGTTGGAATAAAGTTCCCGGTGTTAATAATTATACTGTTAGTTTAGTGAAGGGCGATCGGGCAATTTGGGAAACAAAAGTTAATGGAAATGAAGTAGTGTATCCGGGAACACCACAAGTGGAACCGGGATTTGTGTATTTACTGGTGGTAAAAGCTGAGAACGGCAGGACATCGGACGAGGAAAAACTGCCCGATCGCAGCTTCCGAATGCTACCAACGACCCAAAAGCAACTGGTGAAAGGGGCGATCGAGCTAATTAACAGTCAAAAAATTGCCGAGAAAACCCAAGCTTTGCAACGTGCTTATTTTTACATCGGTTCGGATTTGAAATCTGAGGCGATCGAGACATTGGAAGCATTGGTAGCAACGGGTTTTCAAGAAGCTATTGCCTATCGCAAGCTCGGCGATTTATTCTGGCAAGAAGGGGTGACATTGCTGGCGGAGAGCAATTATCTAAAAGCACAGGAATTAGCTAGTGCAGCCAAAGACATCGGGGAGCAAGCGCAGTTAGAGGAGGCTTTGGGGGAGTTGTACGGGGCGATCGGCGAGAAGCAAGAAGCTGTTCGCTGGTTGACGCAAGCCATAAACAGTCACAAAGCTTTAGGAAATACGCCAAGAGTCAAGGAAATTGAAACGCAGATTGCCAAACTCAAGGCAAGTTTGGCAAAACCGCAACGCTTTGCCGGAGGATTGGGGAGTTAATTTAGAGAAAATTTTGATTTTTTCCGGAAAACATTTTTTGAGAGTGACTATTTAAAATAATGAGGTAAGAGGCAAGAACGAAAATGAGTAATAATGAAAAATCTGCCAGTCAGGTAGCTGAGGAATTAGTTTCTGTAACAAACGGGTTGAGGCTTGGTGCTGGAGAAACTATTTTAAGTGTTCGTGTTTCTAAGCCAGAAGAAAAGGCAGATAGCACTACGAAAAAACGATCGATCCCACCGCCTCCTACTGTCACAACACCCACTCCAGTTAATACAGACCCCAAAAATAGCACTCCGATCAAACGACTGAGCCCACCGCTTCCCTCCTAGTTTCACACCACCCACTCCAGGTAATATAGCTGATCGTACAGGTTAGGAATTTCTTGTTCTTAAGGCCAATGACCTATTGAGGTAAACTTGTTTAGGGTTAGCTAAAAGTGAGGGAATTATCTTTGATATCAACTTTTATTTTTTGCTACCTGCTTTTGCTCGGCTCCCCCCTGTTACAAAAATCGAATGCTTTAGCGCTGGAAGTGCCAGAACAAGCACAAAATGCCCAAAATACTAAAACTGAAGCAGATAGACTTTTTCAACAGGGGAACGAGCAATTAAATAGCGGCGAGCTACAAAAAGCACTGGAAACCTACCAACAAGTTTTAGAGATTAGGAGAAAAATCGGCGATCGCCCAGGTGAGGGGGAAGTTCTTCACAAAATAGGCGTTGTTTACCACTATCTCAATCAATATCATCAAGCAGTAGAGTTTTATCAAAAAGCATTAGAAGTGCGTCGAAATTTAGGCGATCGTACTGGGGAAGCAGCTACTCTCAACAATCTTGGAGACGTATATCGATTATTAGGCGAATACCAACCAGCGTTAGAAGTATTGCAGCAAGCTCTCGCTATTCGTCAAGAGTTTAACGATCGAGCAGGAGTTGGTAAAACTCTCAATCATCTTGGTGCTGTTTATCAAGAAATGGGGGATTCTTACCGTGCTTTAGAGTTCTATCAAAAAGCTCTTACTATTAGTAGAGAAGAGAGAGAGCGAGCTGGTGAAGGAAGTGCCTTAGCCAGTCTTGGAATAATTTACGGAAATTTGGGAGAGTATGTTCGTGCTTTAGAGTTTTATCAGCAAGCGTTAGCGATATTTGAAAATTTAAATAATCCTACTTATAAAGCTCATATTCTCGATCTAACTGGTTCAACCTATAGCGAACTGGGTCAATACTCGGAAGCACTAAACTTATATCAACAAGCTTTAGCTACTTATCAAGCAACAAATAATAAACGAGGCATGGGAACAACTCTTCATAACATTGGTTTTGTTTATGAGAAAATGGGTCAGTATGCCCAAGCATTAAACTTTTATCAGCAAGCTTTAATTATTAGTAAAGAGATTGACGATATTACAGGATTTGGAAATAACCTTAACAATTTAGGCGTAGTTTACCAGCGGTTAGGTCAGTATTCTCAAGCCATAGATGTCCTCAAACAAGCATTGTCAATTTTCCAAAATCTTGGCAATCGTAAGGATCTAGGTGATACTTTGGATAGTTTAGGTACAGTTCATCAAAGAATTGGTCAATATTCCCAGGCTTTGCAATTATATCAGGAATCTTTAGCAATCCGTAAAGAAGTAGGCGATCGCCCTGGAGAAAGAATTACTCTCAGAAACATTGCTGACGTAATCTCCAAACAAAATCAACCAGAATTAGCCATATTTTTCTATAAAGAATCTGTCAACGTTACCGAATCAATTCGCAGCCAGTTACGCTCTCTCCCCGCCGAACAACAGCGCTCGTACACTACTACAGTCGCCGATACCTACCGCCGCCTCGCCGATCTATTACTGCAACAAGACCGAGTTTTAGAAGCACAACAAGTCCTCGATTTACTCAAAATTCAAGAAATAGAAGATTACCTGCATTCCGTTCGGGGAAACGAACAAACGGCACAAGGCATTCCCTTAACTCCTCAAGAACAGCAAATTCGCAACAGGCACAATGAAATTTTAAATAGAGAAATTCAACTAGGCAGAAAGCTTGCTGAATTAGAAAAAATTCCCGTAGCTAACCGCACATCCCAGCAGCAACAAGAAATTGCCAATCTCAGGCAAATGCAGCAGGAAATGCGCGGCACATTCAACGAATTTATTAATTCTCCTGAAATTGTTGCCATTATCCAACAACTCAGCCCTAATGCTAGAGTACAAACTGTGAATCTAGCTCAACTCAATAACATACGATCGGACATATTGCAGCGGTTAGAAAAAAAAGCCGTATTGATTCAGCCTTTAATTTTAGAAGACCGTTTAGAATTGGTAATAACAACTGCTGACTCTCCCCCATTCCGACGTACTGTAGCAGTTAAAAAACAAGAACTCAATCAAGCAATTCTGGAATTTCGCATGGCTTTGGAAAATCCTAACTCCGATGCCACAATCCCAGCCAATAAACTTTATAATTGGTTAATCAAACCCCTAGAAGACGATCTGACTGAAGCACAAGCTAAAAGCATTATTTATGCTCCTGACGGACAGTTGCGCTACATTCCCCTAGCAGCTTTATATGATGGTAAACAATGGTTGGGGCAGCGGTTTGCCATTAATAATATTACTGCTACGAGCCTCACAAAATTCAATGGAGAAACTGCTGCTAAACCTCGCATTTTAGCTGGTGCTTTTGGTGCGCGTCGTCATAGTTTTGATCTCGGATCTACTCGATTTGCTTTTTCTGGCTTGCAATTTGCGGGGCTGGAAGTGGAAAATTTAGCTGCGATGGTGCCGGGAACTACCAAATTAATCGATCTGGAATTCAATCGTGCCACAATGATTCCGCGTTTGCCAGATTATAACATTATTCATTTGGCAACTCATGCTATGTTTGTTACCGGACAACCAGAAGATTCGTTTATTTTGCTAGGTGATGGGGGTGTAATTACCCTGCCCGATATTCAAACTTTAAACCTACTAAATGTAGACTTGGTAGTATTGAGTGCTTGCGAGACGGGGAAAGGTGGTAAACTAGGTAATGGAGAAGAAATTTTAGGTTTTGGCTACCAGATACAGGAAACAGGGGCAAAAGCTGCGATCGCCTCTTTATGGAAAGTAGATGATGGCGGCACTCAAGCGTTGATGACAGCTTTTTATACGGCGTTGCTGTCGGGAAATAAGAAGGCAGAAGCTTTGCAAAAAGCGCAAATTGCCTTAATTACAGGTGATGATTCGGTGTTCGGTCGATCGGCCAATTTATCAATTTTAGCTCAAACTCGCAGCGGTTTGAAACCGTCAGTGGCCAGTCGTTTGCATCATCCATACTACTGGGCACCGTTTATTCTAATTGGTAACGGTCTTTAGATAGTTGACAGTTGACAGCGAGGTTTTTAGATCGAACTGTTAATAAATGCCCGGAATTAGTTTTTTTACTCGCTGGCGGTACTCTGAATAGTCTGGATATTTTTTGGTTAACCAGGTTTCTTCTCGGTTGGCTTTGATCTCGAAAAGTATTATTAATAGTGCGCTGGCTATTAAGTGGGATATGCTCATTTGAAAAAGTGTCCAGCCGAGGGCTGCTAAAATTAAGCCGCTGTATAATGGATGCCGCACTATTCCGTAAATGCCTGTTTGGACTAATTCTCCGTCTTCTCTGGGATATGGTAAAGGTGTGAGGTTTTTGCCTAAGTCTATCAATCCTTTGATGATGAAAATTAATCCGGTTAAGCCGAGAATACTGGCCATAAACCAGATAATATAAAGTAAGTGAGTTGATTGAATTTTTAATCCTGGAAGTTGATAAACTGGTAAGATTACAAATCCTGTGAGCAATCCTCCTTGAAGCAAAACTAAATATTCGCCGCGGCTGTTGTTGCGCCAGCCTTCGCGCGTGAAACCCCAGTCAGTTAAGATTTTCATAATTGAAGGAAGAAGGAAGAAGGAAGAAGGAAGAAGGAAGAAGGAAGAAGGAAGAAGGGAGGAAGGAAGAGGGAAGAGGGAAGAGGGAAGAGGGAGAAGGAAGAGGGAAGAGGGGAGAAGAAAGTGAACTGTAGATTGGGTAGAGTGAAGTAAAACCCAACCTACGGCGAACAGTCAACCGTCAACCGTCAACAATTAACAAATTTATTCTCGCCAAGGACGTGTCATTAATTCTAATTGATTGACTTCATCTTGGCTCAAATTCCAGCCTAACGCGCCTGCATTTTCTTGGGCTTGTTTGGCTGTTTTGGCGCCGGGAATGGGGATGACTCCGTTTTGGCATATCAACCAGTTTAGGGCAACTTGGGCGGGTGTACGATCGCGCTTTCTGCCCATTTTCCGCAGGGTAGACATGACTAATTCAATTTTTTCGAGGCCGCTTTTGCTGAAGCGGGAGTCCATTTTGCGGGCTCCCGTAGGTGGTTCTTGGGCTGTGTATTTGCCGGTAAGCAATCCTTGGGCTAAGGGGCTGTAAGCTAAAATTGTGACGCCCAATTCGCGGGCTGCACTCACAATTCCTTGTTTTTCTACTTGCCGCGACAGCAAGGAGTAACGGACTTGATTTGTTGCTAGGGGAACGCCTCTTGCTGCTAGTATTTTGTGGGCTTGCCGCATCTGTTCTACTGAATAGTTGCTGACTCCTACTGCTTGAATTCTGCCTTGTTTGACTTCCTCGGCTAAGGCGTTCATTAGGGTTTCTTGACTCAGCAAAAAAGTGAAGGGCCAGTGCACTTGGTAGAGGGCTATTTGTTCTACTTGCAAGCGTTTTAAGCTGGCACTCAAAGCGTCGGAAACTGATTTTCCTGTAATCCGCCAAGGTACGGGGCCGAATTTGGTGGCTATTTGCACGGGTTGGGTGGTTTTTTTGAGAAACTGCCCCAGCAATTCTTCTGACAAGCCGTTACCGTAGACTTCGGCTGTGTCGAAAAAGTTGACTCCGCTGTCTAGGGATGTTTTGAATGCTGCTTCGACTTCGGCGGCGCCGTAGTTGCTGCCGTAGTTCCAAAATAGTTTGTCGCCCCAAGCCCAAGTTCCGACGCACAGGGGAATGACGGCTGGGCCATTTTGTCCTAGGGTAATGGTTGTCACTGTTGGTAAATCCACAATTCTTTATTGTCTATTATTTTTCTATAAATAGTCGCGATCGAGCTTCTAGCCTGGGGAGGAATGGCGGCTGGTGGCGGGTATCTCAGTTACTATAAATGAGTCATGCTGTGTTTATTTGAATAGTTATGCCGATCGACGATTTACCAGATTCAAGATTAACAGATTCTGCCACTCCTGCTATCAAGAGGGTTAACCTGCTGACTATGTTCCGGTTGGGTTTGTTTCAGATGGGGTTGGGCATGATGTCGATTTTGACGCTGGGCGTGCTCAATCGCGTCATGATTAAGGAGTTGGCGATTCCGGCTACTGTGGTGGCGGGTACGCTGGCGATGCACCAGTTTGTCGCCCCGGCTAGGGTGTGGTTTGGGCAAATGTCTGATGCTAAGCCTTTGTTTGGCCATCACCGCACGGGTTATGTGTGGGTAGGAAGCGTTTTGTTTGTGATTTCTGCTTTTTTGGCGGTACAGGTGATGTGGGGCTTGGGTGGCAGTTTGGAGACTGTGGGGTGGACGACTGCTACTTACGGTTGGGTGGGTTTGTTAGGTTTGATTTTTGCGCTTTACGGTATTGCTATTTGTTCGAGTTCGACTCCTTTTGCTGCTTTGTTGGTGGATGTTTCGGATGAGGAGGATCGATCGAAGTTGGTGGGTGTGGTGTGGTCGATGCTGATGGTTGGTATTATTATCGGGGCGATTGTTAGCAGCGGTTTGCTGAAGCAAATTGATGGGGATGTGCCACGGGAAGTATTGCAGGCTTCGATTAACGGTTTGTTTGTGAAGGTGCCGGCGCTGGTTTTATTTTTGGTGGGGATTGCGACTTTTGGGGTTGAGAAAAAGTATTCGCGGTACGGGGTGCGATCGAGCGCAGTGAATCGAGAAGATAAAATTACTCTGGGAAGTGCGCTGCGGATTTTGACTGCTAGCCGCCAAACCGGTTTATTTTTTACTTTCCTGCTGATTATGACAATTTGCTTGTTTATGCAGGATGCGGTTTTGGAACCTTACGGCGGGGAAATTTTTAAGATGCCGATTTCGGAAACTACTCGGTTGAATGCTATTTACGGTACTGGTACTCTGATCGGTTTGGGTACTACTGGTTTTTTTATTGTACCGCGCATCGGCAAACAAAATACGATTAGGTTGGGCTGTTTCTCAGTGGCGACTTGTTTAGGTTTGATTATTTTATCGGGATTTACGGGTAATCCAATTGTGTTTAAGTCGGCTTTAATGTTGTTTGGTTTAGCTTCGGGAATTACGACGACGGGTGCACTGAGTTTGATGTTGGATTTGACTGCTGCAGAAACTGCGGGCACTTTTATTGGCGCTTGGGGTTTGTCGCAAGCAATGGCGCGGGGTGTGGCGACGATTAGTGGCGGTGCTATTTTGGATTTGGGCAGGAGTTTGTTTGGGGTGCCGATGTTGGCTTACGGGTTAGTTTTTGCTGTGCCGGCTGCGGGTATGATTCTGGCTGTTTGGTTGTTGGGTAGGGTGGATGTTCGGGAGTTTCAGGATAATGCTAAAAGTGCGATCGCCACTATTCTTGAAAATGAATTAGACTAAGGTTTTGTCAGTTAGCCTGTGGCAGTTGACAGGAAAGCAGGTGTCAGTCGTCAGTTGGGCTGTGGCAGTTGTTAGTTCCAATAATCAATAACCAATAACTAATAACGAATAACTAATGACTAATTTTTGGGATTCTATTTTAAGTTTTGCACGGGTTACTGTCGAGAGAGTCGGACAGCAGTTGTTGCAAGATTTCGGTTCCGCGCAAGCGGATGAAAAGGATGACGGGAGTTTGGTGACTAAATCCGATAATTGGGCGGATGCGGAGATTAGAAGTGCGATCGCATCTGCTTTTCCTAGTCACGGGATTTTAAGTGAGGAGGGCGAACACGTTTTCCCCGATACTGAATGGTGTTGGGTTGTCGATCCTTTGGATGCTACCACTAATTTTGCTAGGGGAATTCCAATTTGGGGTATTTCTTTGGGTTTGTTGTATCGCGGAACTCCGGTTTTTGGCTGCGTACATTTGCCGCCAATTAATCAGTCTTTTCACGGTTTTTATGCACCTGATTTTGCGGGCGGCGTGTTTGACAATATGCCTCAAGGTGCGTTTTTAAACGGGCAGCAAATTCGGCCGACTGCTGATAAAATGAGCGGCAATCATTTTTTTAATTTGTGTTCGCGGAGTGTGGGAATCGGACCTCATCTTCCGAGTAAAGTTCGGATGTTGGGCATGGCTAGTTACAATTTTTTGACTGTGGCTTCGGGTGTGGCCATGGGAGGGGTGGAAGCAACTCCGAAAATTTGGGATATTGCGGGGAGTTGGGTAATTGTGAAGGCTGCTGGTGCGGTTTGGTTGCCGCTGGAATCCCCGGCTATTTTTCCGCTGGAAGTGGGGAAGAATTACGGCAGGATTTCTTATCCGACTTTGGTGATGAATCGGCAGGAGTTGGTGTCCGTGTTTTTGCCGTTTGTGGAGGCTTGGAAGAAGAAAAAAATGGGGTAATTTACGCGCGAGTGAAGCAATCCCGTAGGAAATCGAACAATTATTAAATAAAACTGCAGGGCAGGCGTGACGGAGGAGTCTCCCACGCCTGCCGTGCTGTTTGGAAGAAATATACCGACCGATGACCGATGGTTTAAGTATGCCTACCCTTGTTTGTTTCTGCCAATCTGCGATCGGGTGGTTTTATTTTACGTCGATCGGGTGATGCGGTTTCGGTACAATTTGTGGTACGTTTACCCTACCTATTATCTCTCGGAAATAAAATTATACCTGTTTTCAAGTAGAGGCACAAGAGTAAATAGATTTACTGCGGTGTGGGAAAAAGTAGATGAGTGGTATATTGGCTATGTCGAAGAGTTAGCCTGTGGGAAGATACAAGAATAAACTTTGCAAGAAACTCGGAAAAGTCTGCGGTTGGCGATGCACTAATCTCGATCGCACAATTCTCGCATCCGAGTTGCTGAGTGCGGCAGTCCCAATTCTACCAGCGTTTGTAAATACTCGTCAGGCGTTTTTGGCGGATTATTGAGCCTGATTCTTTGTTTCTCGGCTGCTTTGCATACTGTTTGCCAGTTGAGGTCAAGCAAGTCTAAAATAAAATCATCTGGATGCTGCGCTAAAATGTCGTAAGGTGCAAAAGCTTCTTCAGGAAAATCTCTGAGATTGAAAGTAATAATAAACTTAGAACGAGAGTGAATTGCAGCAGCGAGGACATGGCGATCGCCCGGATCGGGAAGCTCTAACTCTTGTATAATTGTCTCATAGCCTTGCACCACGCAATTTTCAACACTTGCATTCATTAATCTTTTGGTTCGGGCAAGCTGTTCAAATCTTATATCGGGACGGTTTATAAGTACATTTCTCATCCACTCGTCGTGAATTTCTTCAGTCCAACGTGCCTCAACTATGTCGGTAGTTGCCAACTGTACAAACAAGTCACGAAGAGATGCCGAATACAAAACATTAGCATCGTAAACAACAGTTAAAATTGCCATGTTTAATGGTACAAACCGAGTGCTTCTGATTCAGCTACAAGCATATCCATAATTTTACTGCTTTCTTCGTAACTTTGTTTCTTATAGTCCATTAAATCTTCGTAGCGTATCCGGCGACTGTTCCTGACTGTCTTGTAAGGAATTTTTCCCGCATCCAGCAACTCCCGCATATATTTATCTGAAACTCCCAGGATGCCGGCTGCTTGATAAATATGAAGTTCTTTAGTAATTGGAATCAGCTTGACAGTATTGCCACTGCTTGTCTGTTGCAAAATTGCTAACAGCAGGGGTAACGCTGCGGCCGGTATGTCAATTTTTTCTCCCTCTTTTTCGTTTAATATCAATTTGAGGGATTCGCCAGACGGATGATTTTGCAAGTGCGATTCTAAAGCGCGGCTACTGGTTTTGGCAACCGCTGCTTCTTCGGCTGTCGGTAAAACAGGTGCTGAGTCGGGATCTCCGGTGAATGTCATGTTAATGTGGGGGTGAGAATAACAGGCAATCAATTATAATTGTAGCAATTTGAGAATGCGATCGCCAAAATCGAGCAAGGAGGTTAACCTGTGGCATACAGCGACTTTACAACTTTAGCGAAAGTTAGAGAATCTTTTAATTTAACCGTAGAAGAACCTTTAGATTTGTTTAGTGATATCCCAGAGGTACAGCCAAGTTCCTATTTGCAAACTACTTTAACTGAAAACCTGTCTTTAGCTACTGCAATCAATACAGAAAAGGCTCGCGCTGAATTAATTATTGCTCCAATATTATTGGAAGTCAGGCGGCAATTTAATTTTCAAGTGGGTTTTTTCTCTGGTTCAGAATTCAATGTAGATGTAGAAGCGGGCTTAAACGGGTATTGCGATTATATTCTCACTGCATCGAAGGATTCCTATGAAATTCGCGCCCCGGTAATTACTCTCACAGAGGCTAAAAATGAAAGTATTAAATCCGGTTTAGGCCAGTGTATTGCAGAAATGGTAGCCGCCCAATTATTTAATCAGCGCAGCGGAGAGCAAATTGAAAGCATTTATGGGGCTGTTACTACGGGTACTGATTGGAAGTTTCTTAAATTGAGTAACAGCACAATTTTAATTGACAAGCGAGACTTTTTTGTTAATGAAATTAGTCGGATATTGGGCATTTTAACAATGCCGTTTCAAGGCTTTTATTCTATGAATCGCACTTGATGCAGCCAGCGAAATAACAAATACTAGGATTGGGACACAACATTGCTGTGTCCCAACTGCAAAATGAATTTATTGCTTCAGGCGATTAATTTCGACAGCACATTAGACAACTTAGCACCGAGATTCTCAACAGCGTCCTGCTGTTTGGGATCTTTCATCGTACCGTCAGCATTAAATACTTCAAAAGCTTGGGGAATTGCTTTCTGATCCGGCAGCACCAATACGTTAATATTCCCCAGGATCGATCGCAAATGCACTAATCCCCGCAAACCGCCGAGGCCGCCTGGGGAAGCACTCATAATTACCGCTACTTTGCCAGTAAATGCCACCAATCCCGGTTCACCCGGTGCGGGGCGCGATACCCAATCGATCGCATTTTTCAACACAGGCGTAATTGAACTGTTATACTCAGGGGAAGCTATCAAAAACCCGTCATGCCCTACCATCAATTCCTTCAATTTGCGCGCATTTTCTGGCATTCCCTCTTTTGCTTCTAAATCTTCGTCAAATAGCGGCAGCGGCAAATCGCGCAAATCTACATAAGTAACTTCTGCACCCGCCGCCGTAGCCCCAGCCGCCGCAACTTTTACCAGCAGTTTGTTGTAGGATGCTTCGCGGGTACTCCCGGCAAATGCGAGAATTTTTGGTCTGTTTGTCATTGATTTTTTCCTGATTATTGCTTCCGCGTATAATTGTACTATTCCGAGTGATTCCAAACAAAGTCAGCAATGGGTCTATCTGCCGACAAAACAGGATTGTCAATGGAATTGAGTAAAACCGATCGCACTTTTACATTCCCGACTCCCAAACGCCTCTCGACGCGACTGGGAATGCCGTAACCGTAAATAATGTGTCCTTTCCCCGCCAACACCACAACTTGATAGTCGGGGTTTGCTTTGACAAATTGGGCGATTTTTTCCGCCATAGTTTCGTCCCACAAAACTTGGGCTTGCAAGAATCTTTCAAAAGCCGTACTATTTCCCTGTGCTGCCTTTTGGTGTTGCTGGTAAACTTCTAGCAGCAGTTGCCGATATTCGGCGTTGTCGGTGCGAATTTCCGATAGGGGGGGAATGTGCTTTTTTTCCTCGGCTGTGAGGCTTTCTAAACCTTGACTGGCAACTTTTCTCGTTACTTCGGAGGGTGTATTTAAGGCGAGGACGGGTAGTTGATTTTCTTTGGCAAACCGCAAAATGGGGGCGTAAGATTCCCAGGGAAAACGCCATCTGCGATCGTACTCTGTTTGCTCGACTAATTGCTGTTCAGTCAGTTTACCTGCTAAGTAGTTGTCGATCGCACTTTGAAAGGGACGCTGAAACATTTCCATCGCGATCGCTATTTTCCGATTTTGCCGCTGCATTTCTCGGATAATCTTTAGTTGAGCTTGGTGGTCTTCCACGCTATCGTGGGTTTCTCCCAGATACACGACTTTTGCCTTCACCAACTGTTGCAGAATCTCTTGGTTAGTGTAAGTTGGCCCAGGTTGAGGGTTCGCCGTAGTTTGCGCTGTCACTACACTGCTACACAGCAGGAAGATGCCGATCGATAAGGCGCACAGTTTGATGAGTTTGGTTGTTTTCATACAAATATTATGCCGTTTCTCGCAGCAGCAAGCACAGCCGAACTCTACTATTTTAGCTGAGCAGTTAGAAACCTCAATGCTTAATTTAACTTCATAATTCTCCGCCCTTACTTCTAAAAATGTAAAGTTTAGTTGCAGGTACTTGCACTTCTAGAAGAAGGTGCTAAATTAATAATATGAAGCGAACAAAAAGCTTCTCTGACAGATACAACGTCTAGATACCACAGCGAAGTTCACAATAGAATCTAAGGAGTAAAAACGCTGTTTAATCTCACATCTGTCTCATTAAAAACCAATAGCAGCACCCACCAACAAAGCTGACACTTCCTCAACTAATTAGAGGGGAGCAATGCAACTGAATCCGAGGATTATTGCAACTCCACATCGAAGTTGAAAAAAGAGGAAATCACTCGGTACATATGGCTGGGTGCTGTTGTTGTTAAAAGAGATTTTCGGCTTGTGATGTTTTTTTCAGTAGAGGCAGAGCCTCTAGATAGGCGTTACCGGGCATAGCCTGGTAACGAGTATACGAGGAGAAAAACTAGAAAATTACGGGAAAATTGTCTCGTCTTCCTTTCGCCACGCGGGATCGACAATACAAATAAATATTAGCGGCTCTCTGCCACAGTTGTAAATAAACTGCTTGGCGTTTGGCGGAATGTAAACTGCATCTCCGGCTTCCACGAATTGATTTTCGTCGTCGATGTGCATTTCCCCAACGCCGCTGAGGATGTAATAAACTTCAGAAGTTGTCAGGGAGTGCAGCGCAGAAGTTTGTCCCGGTGGCAAAGCGGCGTGGGCTAAACTGTAACGCAAATCCACAGCTTGTTTGTCTGGATGCAGTAATTCTCGCAGTTGAGTACCGTCGCCAGCAATAAACTCGTCGCAGGCATTTAGCTTTTGAATTAGCATTCTTTCGACACTCCTGAAAATCTCTTTACCACAACTTAAGTTTAATTGAAAGAGCCAGAGTTGTTAAGAAATATGTAAAGCGGCGGCCGGATTTTTTAACGGTAAGTTCCTGAATGCGATCGATAATCAGGACAGTCGATCGCATCTTCAGATAAAGCTATTGTAGGCTGAACGGGACACTTGAGGTGGTAGTCGCCGGTGAAAAATACGCAGTTAGCACAAGGGATTTGGTGCATCCGCTGAGCTCGACGCAGGGAGTCGGCGACTGTACGCCCGATACTTGAAAAGAGCAAAAAAACTAAACCCCAGGCGGAGACAAAACACAGCGGGACTAAAACAGGCTGTATTGCCTTAAGCAAAAAGTAAAGCATAGCAAGAAAATTTAGCGTTAGAAGCCACACATACATTACAGTAGTGGAATTGCCGATCGATCGACCAAAAAGTTTAGAATCCTTTACAGCTCGATCGAGAAACCGGGCAATTATGGCATGATAAGGAACAGTCCTTAAATAAAATTAGAGGAAATCAGTTATGACTCTGCGATTAGGCGATACAGTTCCCAACTTTACCCAAGCTTCGTCTGAAGGCGAAATCAATTTCTACGACTGGGCTGGGGATAGCTGGGTCGTGTTGTTTTCTCACCCGAAAGACTATACTCCAGTTTGCACCACAGAACTCGGTGCAGTGGCCCGTCTAAAGTCTGAATTTGAAAAACGGGGCGTCAAAACCATTGCCCTCAGCGTCGATGATGTGGATTCTCACATGGGCTGGATTAAAGATATTGAGGAAACTCAAAACGTCACCCTCAATTATCCAATTTTAGCAGATGGCGATCGTAAAGTCTCCGACATTTACGACATGATCCATCCCAACTCGCTGAACAACTTAACAATCCGCACAGTTTTTGTGATTGACCCGGAAAAGAAATTGCGTTTGAGCATTACTTATCCGGCGAGCACGGGTCGCAATTTTAATGAAATTTTGCGAGTAATTGATTCCTTGCAACTTACCGACAAATACAGCGTTGCGACTCCAGTTGATTGGAAAGACGGCGACGATTGCGTAATCGTACCTTCGATTACCGACCCGAAAGAGTTGGAAGAGAAATTTCCTAAAGGTTATACGCCGATTAAGCCTTATTTGCGGATGACTCCTCAGCCGAATAAATAGGTTTAACATTCCTGGACGCACAACCTAAATATTTAGGGTGCGTCTAGCGCACCTTACCTCTATAATTCGCGCCTAAAACTCGTTTGTAGTCAGGACTTTAATCCTTAATCCTAATGAGGATTTTAGTCCTCACTACAAACAAATAAATTGTGCAATCTTGTGTAAACACTTTAGATTTGAGGAAAGGCAAAATGCTGTCATCAACAATTGTGTTGCGAATACCGCCCAAATTGCAAATGACAGACGACGAGTTTTTCGAGTTCTGTCAAATCAATAGTGAATTACGCATTGAACGCAACAAATCGGGAGAATTGCTAATTATGCCTCCTACTGGTTCGGAGACGGGAAACCGAGAAGGTAATATATTTGGGCCACTGTGGGTTTGGGCAGAACAAAATGGTACGGGTTTAGCGTTTACTTCTAGTACAGGATTTACTCTGTCAACTGGTGCAGAAAAGTCCCCGGATGCTGCTTGGATAAAATTGGAAAGATGGAATGCTTTGTCACCAGAACAAAAGCAAAAGTTTGCCCCGATTTGCCCGGATTTTGTAGTAGAACTGAGGTCTGCTTGTGACAATCTCAAGCCATTGCAAGAAAAAATGCAAGAATATATGAGAGAACCCGGAGTGCAGTTAGGCTGGTTAATTGACCGCAAAAATCGCAGAGTTTATATTTACCGTCCTGGTTTGCCAGAGGAATGTTTGGAGAATCCCGCGACAGTTAGTGGCGACCCCGTTTTGCCCGGATTCATACTCAATATGAGCAAGATTTGGTAGAACTGCTAGCAATAAATATCAACTTATTGTAAAAATTAATTATAGGATACACACACGCCAAAAATATGGATATTAAAAACGGCTTTGTAGGCACAATCGGCAACACACCACTAATTCGCTTAAACAGCTTCAGCGATGAAACAGGCTGCGAAATTCTCGGCAAAGCAGAGTTTCTAAATCCCGGCGGTTCCGTTAAAGATAGGGCCGCTTTATACATCATCAAAGACGCAGAAGAAAAAGGCTTGCTGAAACCGGGTGGCACCGTTGTTGAAGGAACTGCCGGCAATACAGGCATCGGTTTAGCCCACATTTGCAACGCTAAAGGTTACAAATGTTTGATTGTGATTCCCGATAACCAATCTCAAGAAAAAATCGATGCTTTGAAAACCTTGGGCGCTGAAGTTCGGACTGTTCCCGCTGTTCCTTACAAAGACCCGAATAATTATGTCAAATTGTCGGGAAGATTGGCTGCGGAAATGGAGAATGCAGTCTGGGCAAATCAGTTTGACAATTTAGCCAATCGCCGAGCTCATTACGAGACAACTGGCCCGGAAATTTGGGAACAAACAAACGGCAAAATAGATGCTTGGGTAACAGCTACGGGTACCGGCGGCACTTTTGCCGGCGTAGGAATGTTTTTGAAAGAAAAAAATCCTGCTGTGAGAATTGTCTTGGCAGACCCGATGGGCAGCGGGCTTTACAGTTATTTCAAAACTGGGGAAATTAAGACTGAAGGTAGTTCGATTACTGAGGGAATTGGCACCACTCGCGTGACTGGAAATATGGAGAATGCCCCGGTAGACGACGCCATTCAAATTGATGATACTGAAGCTGTCCGGGTGATTTACCAACTGCTGAGGAAAGAAGGGCTGTTTATGGGCGGTTCTGTGGGGATTAATGTGGGGGCGGCGGTGGCTTTAGCGAAGCAAATGGGGCCTGGACATACGATTGTTACGGTACTCTGCGACGGCGGGGCTCGGTATCAGTCGCGTTTGTTCGATCGACAATGGTTGGCTTCCAAAGGTTTGTCACCAGATTAACCGTAGGGTGCGCTGCGGCGCACCTTAAAATTTGGACATATATCAAATCTGGGCGTATATGCGCGCACCTATTCCCATGATAAAAAAATAGCATATATGTAGCAGACTGTCAAGTAAAAAATATGAAAATCACAGAATCTTCTAGGCAAGTTCTTGTTTGCCAAAACCGCACTTGTCGCAAGCAAAATTCAGCAAAGGTACTGGCAGCTTTTCAGAAATTGTCGCCCTCAGAAGTTGAAGTTGTTGCTAGTAGTTGTTTGGGACAGTGTGGCAACGGGCCGATGGTGTTGGTGCTGCCAGAAGAGGTTTGGTACAATGGCGTTTGCCCTGAAGAAGTTGCGGCAATAATTGAGCAACATTTGCGGGGAGGAAAGCCGGTAGAGAAGATGCTTTACCGCAAGTTTCACCGACTTTCTAATTAGTCGATCGCCCGCCTTTAAAATTCTTCGGCAAACAATCGGCGGAGAATCTCGGTGACTTCGGCGGCGACTCTGGCGTCTTGTTCGATCGCTAAGCGATCGACACTGCTGGAACCGCCTACAGCTTTTTCTGCCCGCAAACTCATGGCTAAAGTTCTGACTTTTGCCGGCTTTCCCGCCGCCTTCGGCCGTTCGTCAACAAACCGCACTAAAGCCACATAAACTGTTTCTAGGGTTCCCCGGATCGAGCTCAGTCCGTAACCCAATTTTGAGATAATTACTGGAGAAGTGATAAGGCTATCCATCCCCAAAGTTTTAATTGCTACGTCCACATATCGAGCGCTGTCGTGTCCCATTGCTCTGACAATGCTTTCTAGGCTGTTCCACTGAGATGCTTTCATGCGCGATCGCTGTTCGATATGGAAGTGCCATCCTAACATGGAAATTAGCCTGGTTAAGTCATAAGCAGATACGGAATTTTTTTGTTTTGTGCTGTTTAATGCGGCACTTAGCAGCACTTGTTTTTTGGTGAGATCGAAGATTTTGGGGTTGTTGTGATAAGGATTTTCGCCGTAATCGCCGCGAAAAATTAGGTCATTATTGCCAGTAGCGCTTTTCAGCCATTGCTCTAGTCCTATGCGAGTATCGAAGCGTTTGAACATCGCGGCTAAGGAGTTTGAACTTGCTATATGTGAAGCATAGCTAATCATATCTTTTGCTACATCGTAAAAGTAAAAATCGTGTTTTAGCCCGTTTCCATCTCTAACAACGCAGTTGTCAATGTCGCAGTCGGGATATTTGCTATTTACTTGACTGACAATATTAAGGAGTGCGATAATTTTAGTTGCACTCCACTGCTCAGCATTGGTAAGTGCGTTTTTTCCCAGCCACTGCGCCTGAATTTTGCCGTCTACAAAAGTACCAATGCAAACGCAGGCTTCTTTGATGTCTTCGTGGAGAAAATTTAAAGCTTGAGAGTTAATTTGAGGTAGTTCTCCTAGGCTGGGAAAGGGGATAAGTTTGAGGGGATTATTGGGGCCGGGAATATAGCTAATTACTTTTAAGCCGTCGGGTTTCTGTTTGAGATAATCTGGATAGTTTTTAATGTGTTGTTGGTAAGGAGATTTTTCAATGCCGCGGTCTAAAAAAGCTAGTTTGTTTATGTTAGCTTTGGCATCTATTTCCATTTGGAGGTAGTTTTTGTAGATGCGCGCTCGGTCTTTGGCAAGTTCGAGGGAGGTGAGGTTCATGATAATTGTTGGCAGCTTGTTACCAATAAGTAAATCACTATACTAGGATTTACGCAAACAAACCGGGTTTCTATGTAAAATTTTGGCTTAGGAAACGAAAATTAATGAAGAAAGCGGGCGGCAGACAGTAACTGCGGCCAGGACTATATATCTGAATTCGGGCCCTACGATCAAGCTTTTTTGCCGCGTACTTGGATGCGTTTGTCAGTTTTTTGTTTCTTAATCCAAGAGAGAAATTTCTGGAGTTCAGGGTCATTTTTGAGCTTTTCCACGGTGTTGAGCTCTTGGGCGAGGTGTTTGTTGTCAAATAGAGAGTGAATCTGGCGGTGACAAGCGGAGCAAATGTCGATTGTCGGGCTGGGATCTTCGTTTTTCCGCTTGGTGTTTTGTTTGGGGATGAGGTGATGGGCGGTTAATGCTTCCATTTGTCGATCGCACAATTCGCACTGCATAATTTTCTCAATGCTGTTGGATAGGGGAATTGCTACTTTTAGTTTAGCGCGATCGGCTTTGATATCATTTCCGGTTACACTCATACATGATGTTGACTGTTGACGGTTGACTGTTGACGGTTGACAGTGAACAGCCAACAGTCAACAGTGAACCGTGAACTCGAATTTATACCACTTCTCCAAAAATATGCTACAATAGCACTTCTAGCAAAAGGACGATTGTATGAAAGTAAATTACCAAGAAA
>NZ_JAUBPW010000125.1:0-8265 GCF_036700965.1 Microcoleus sp. Pol8_D6
GGCAATAGTAAACCGATACGAGTATTTATCCATTAAAACCCCGTATTTTCGTTATTATATTCGTTTAGTAAATCATCCTGTATCTCATGGATGCCTCCCCGAACGTGATAGCCATGATGAATTTTGAGGTAATTTTGAATATCGCGCACTTCGGCTCTTTGGCTGATGTACAAGCTCCTAAGTACAGTAAGCTTGCGCTGAATATTGGCCAAGAGCGTAAGAACTCCCCGTGTTACATTCCAGAGGACAATTAGACTAATCAATGACGTTAAAAACGTCCCGATTAGTGACGCCATATCAGTTAAACTTTTCACACTTTGACTCACTCGCTTATTCGCTGACGTAAATTTCAATCACTATCGCAACTTCTTTAAGCCACCGGACAGGCTCAAATTTTAAGTGATATTCAGTGGTAAACTGAGGTAATTTGATTAATGTGCGGCGCTTTAGTGGCACAAGCCAACGAGAAGCCTCGAAATCAGGATTGCTATCGCCCAACAATTGTATTAATCGGCCCGCCATCCACCAAGTAGGTTTAGCTTGTAAAGATGTCGTGTAAATCCTAATTGTATGTTGGTCAAAATTGCCGGGAATTGCTATGGCATTTATAGACGTTTCATCTGTTGCAGAATGAAAACCGTTATAAACAATTTGCCAGTTACTCTCATTATCAAGAGTCATTTTAATAATTGAAAAGATTAGCGACTTGCCAAGCAGCTTCCTGAAGGTGGAAAAACGGATCTATTTCTGCGTAATCCAAAATATCTAGGTAGCTATCAAGGTCTAAAGTTCCGTTGAGCATATTTTGAGCAGAATTGTTAACTAAAACCATTTTCTCAAATTCCGCATCGGTACTGTTAAGAGAAATTTGAATCTCCAAAAAATCTTCGATTTTATCAGGAATTACTAAATATTCCTCTTTCATTCCTGGAAGCCAAAGTTCTTTTTGGAGACTCATTTTAAATCCTCTTAAGTAGTAGTAGCAGCAGCAACAATAACAATGTCGCCAATTTCACCCTGTGGAGTAAACCCCACAAACCGATTAGCGGCAGGGGGATTTCCAAGCAAAGCAGCTCTTAAAGCTTTGCGCGCTGCTTGCTCTGATTTGTCAGTTGCCTCTGCATTTACCCCAAAAGGAGTGCTTACCGTATTTGTCCGGTATTTCGTATACGGCAAACCTGTCATCCGAGAAATCTTACCGGGCTCGCCGTTGCCACTTCTTTCCGTAAGTTTGACTTTTGCAAATTGTACTTTTTTTGCTTCGGCCGAGATATTCCCTGCGCCGCCAGGGGCTGTTCCGAGGACGTAACCAGTAGTAGCCGAAGGAGAAACAACAGTAAGAAGAGCTGTAATCAAAGCTGCATCATTTTCTTCTTTAGTGCCTGGTTCCGGCGTTGCCGAAGCTGGTGCTAACACTTTTGCTTGATACCAAAATTTGTCCGGAGCGCCAAAGGGTTGAACGAAACCAATGCGGGAAGCTCTGTTTAACCGTTTGTGATCGCCAACTGCTGCTACATAAGCCGCCTGTTTAGCCGCCCTATCTAATTTTTGCCAAGTTTCAAGTTTATCTTTTGCTGCTTTAAGCTCATCGGCTCGTAAAATATCGCTAAATCTAGCCATTTGTTTTATTGCAAGTATTGTTGTTAAGAATGAATTTTTGGAGAGAACAACCCTCATCTCAAATATGGCTTGTTCTCAATCAAAAAGCCATATTTTTAATCACTATTAAAAATTCAACCCTATAGGGTTGTAAGATTATTATAGTATACTAAAACCATTGACTAGCAAGGATTATAGACTATTGTGACTACTGTTACACATGGAACAAATGCCACTATTAAAGGTACTAATGCAGAAACACAATTTTGTCAGTTAATCGAGTATTTTCAAGGCTTGGAAATTGCCAACAACAATACAACCAGTTATGTTAGCGGTACTTATGACAGCGACACTTTGATTTTTACAGGCGATTTTACAATGCCTGTTAAATTCACTGGAACGGGTTTGAGTTTTCTCGGTAAAACAGAAAGCTTTTTATCGGGAACTTTCAACGCTGGGGCAAGCGGGACATTCACCGCGACTAATGCTTTAGATTACTTTCTTGAGGTATTGGCGCGGATATTGAGCTACCAAAATGACGAAGCCAAAAACCCTAACAAAATTAAAAATGTTAGCGCTTCCATTAACGCTTCTACCGGAACCATTAGCGGTAGTTTCTCTATGCCTTTTGTTCGGGTAATTACCGATACGGGCGTAACTATTACACCGGCTGAATATCTCCTAACTTAAAAAATGCCTGGCTATACCTTTTCTAAAACCTTTGAGCCGCTCAAAAATAACAACTCCATCCAAATAGTATTAGATACCAACGCTTTAGTTGCACCAATCAAATCTGCAATTGCTGGTTACATCGCGACGTTAGGTTTGCCCGCCGCCGAAACAGCACATTTAACTTGGGAAAATTGCGGGGCTGAAATTTATCTCGAACAGTTGGTAATGACTTATCACTTGCCAAGTCTAGGGATACAAACTCCCGCGCCGGCCCTCAAGCGCAGCAGCACGCTTGCTGATAAAGTCGCCGAAATTTCTGCATTGAATGGGCAGTACCCCAAATGCCAGTTAATGATTTTTGTGCGCGATTCAGCCGCCGACCCGTGGGTTTGGAAAAACACTGAAATAATTCAAAATTATGGCAATCGCGCCAACACACTTGACATCGTGCCATACCTCAGCCAGGGAACCCTTGATATTTTTGGCAAAACTACTCAAGTTGGCATTCAATTTATCAGCGACCCGATCTACAAAATTACCTTGCCAGCCGTAGGCGATCGCCTTTCGATTAAGGGAGCGCTGCGAGTCGAGGTTAGCCAGTTCGACTCAAAAAAAAATGACGTGACCGCACAGTTGCTCGATCGCATGGCAATGCTAGAGCTAGCTGTCAACGGCCGTTTAACTGACCTGCCCGCAAATGTGCTGCTTGGCAGAAACGCAACAACCGGAACCGTTGAGACAATTGCTCAATCGAAATTTGCAACGCCTGCAATGATCGACCAAGCAATTGTAGATTTGGCTGGCGGCGCGCCTGGAGCGCTCAACACTTTAATAGAACTGGCCGCAGCTTTGAACAATGATGCCAATTTTGCAAGTAATGTCACCAATGCTTTAGCTTTAAAAGCTCCTATTAACTCGCCTGTTTTTACAGGATTTACAACACTTGGTGACAATGTTGAGTTAAAAATTAGAAGAATTGTTGGCACGACCCCTGGTAGTCAAGGGGGGATAATCCAAACCGTTCACGGCTTGGATGGAAATAAAATTATCGGCTTACTACCTAGTATTACCCATTCGCTCGCGGCATCTATCCCAAGTGATTTTGATGCTTATTCGACTGGATATAGCTACGATGTCTGGCACGATCCGTTACATATAAATTTACTGCTTGCTACAGGTAACAGCGAGTATCTTTTGAATAAATCTTTTTCTGTTTTGATTTTTTACGTGAATTAATCAACAATTCGATATTTAATGTGTTAGACGCAACAAATGAGTGCAATTAGAAGCGGAATTACGCAAGCCACTGCATCAGCCGAGGGAACTATTTCGGCAGAGGGCAATATTGGCAAAAATAAAGCTCAATGGTCTATTGATAGCGAGGGAATTTGGGATTTAGGAATTGATTTTAAAGTAGGGGGATTAGGAATAACAAACGATTACGGCGGCGCGATTACGGTTAGCATCGCCGGCCAAAGTATTACTTGGGGCCGTGAAGGAGGAAAGATTCATTATGATTTGGGCGGATTTGAGCTAATCGTAGAAGCTCGCGATTGCGTAGTTACAGAGACAAAGATAATTATGGGAATTGTGGTTGCTTCGCACACTTATCCTGACCCTGGTTGTGAATTACCAGATCCACCAGAACCTTTAACGCCAACACCAACACCAACACCAACACCGGGCGGGAATAATGAAATTCCAGATACTCAAGAAATAATGTGGGTAGTTTGTGACTTAAGGGAAGAATATTGGAGAGCTATAAGTTATTCCCAGGTAAGACTAGAATTTACCAATTTGTACACAAGAACTATTACAGAGCAAGAAAAACCTATTAGCTCTACGGTAATGCCGTTTACACTTACCGAAACACAAACGCAATATCCTAATACAATTCATAAGATTTTAAAAAGTAATTCAACATCACCACAGAGAACTACTTTTGTCTATCTAAACAGTGGGGCGTCTGCAAATGTCCAAAATGTGACATCTAAAATCATGTCTAGTAATGGCGGTGCCAATTATTTTTCTACTACCCAGTCCGGAGGGAATTACGCGCGTAGTTTGTGTTTTTACGGAACAGGTGCAATTATAAAAAAATACATAGAATATAGCAAAACAAGAAAAGAAGAAATTTTAGTAGGGATAATGTCTACTGGGTATTACACCGCAACTACACATACATTTGAGAATGCTCGAATCATTCCATTGATTCCTAAAGAAGAACCAAAACCACAACCATTTTTACAACCCGGAGTCCCCCCGCACATGAACGATTGCTGTGAAGAAATCATCGACAGTTTAGAGGATTTAAAAGAAGTTTTGCACGTTGACTTTTTCAAAAAAAGTAAATTTCCCGTACCCAGTTATTTACTAGCGCCGGGCTGCACACCGGACAAGAAAGTAGAGGCAAAAAATTACTACAACCTCTTTCAAATGCTGTTTCAAGCCATCGCCCACGGCACTATTATTAGTCCCAAGATTGATATTCAAGATGCCGACGCGGTGAAGGAAGGCGACCAAACAATAAACAGCGAATATCTGTCGGCGACGGGTTGGGCGGAAGCTGTAACGAAGATGCTCTACGAAATTGTAGACGATGGAAACATTAGTACAAATATGGATATCCGTACGGGAGTTACTGTTACGCAGTTGATGGTTGCTGTTGCCGATTTGTCCTACAAGCTCGACTGCGTAATAGACATGATCGGCATTCCAACCAAGCGCACTAAAGGCGAAATAGAAACTTCTTACAATTTGATGGTTGAAGGGGAATCAACTAAAGGTTTTGACCCGAAAAAATCCAATCAGCAACTAGATTTGAATCAAGACATCAGTACCGAGAAGTTGCTGTCTTCGCTGTTGCGGACTCGAAAAAATCCCATTGTGAAAGAGGAAATACATCCCAAAGCGCCAACGCTGTTTGAAATGATAAAGGGATTAATTAATGGCAATTAGTTTAGCAAAGCCTAACAAAGCTCTAATTAAAGCTTATTTGAAAACCAAAACGCTTGAAGCAGTAAATAATTTGCGAATCAAAAGAGCGCTAGACCGCGAAAACATCAACCGCGCAGTCGGTGTCGGGAATTTTGAAAATTTTGAGAAGCAGTACAACACCGAATACGAACAGTGCCGAAACAGCAGCAAAGACCCAATACCGAGCAAGCGCAAGCTCAAGAAAGTTTCAACTAATTTAAACCTTAAAAAGTTGGTGTAAATATGGCAGCAGCAAAATCAGAACAACCGGGACTTACTTTGAACAATACGAGCTTAGCGGTCAAGCTCGGTTTGCCCCTAGGTAACTTTTTTAACGACATCGGCTCGACAGTACAAGCTTGGATTAACAAAGGATTCATCAACCTCAAAAACCTCGCAAAAAACATGATTGAGGGGGCGAAGGAATTAGCCAAAGCTATTTTGCGGGGCGATTGGAATTTGTTTAAAAGTTGGTTGAGAGAAGATCCGATCGCCGTTGCGGCCGGCATGGGGGCGGTAATTTTAATCGGCGGCGTGGTTGTCGGCGGCGTAGTGGCGGGAATCGGCGCGCTGGCAGGAGCGGTCGGGCTGGGTGGCGTTACGCTGGCGGGAATTGGCGGCACTGTAATCGGTGCGGCTGTCAGTTTCGGTACGCAAGTTTACGATTTCGATTTCAACAAATCCGATGCCGCCATTCTTGCAGAAATCAACGCCGCTTTTGGGGGCTTGGCCAACATCGCCGGGGAAGCGCTCGGCCGATCGCTCGCCGGCTTTATCGCAAACCGCAAGGAAACGCCGAAATTGAGGATTGACATCAATGCAACCGCGACGATGTTTTTGGCATTGGATGATAACGGCGATAACGAAATAGCAGAAGAAATTTTAGAGGAACTGTCATCGCTGGGTTGGGCGTTCTACCGATTCGCTCAAAAAGCTTTGTTCGCCCAGGGTTACATGAACTTTCGGCAGTGGGTAAAAAGGGATCTCAAATCCGGGATTCCTTGGGTTGATGCAATGATCCGCAGTTGGGGAGAAGAAGGCGGCAAGCCCTGGGTGATCCGCCAGCAAGTCGATCAGGTTGTGGAGCAAATTCAGGAAGATAACGCCGCTCTGGGGAACTTCTTAGAGGGCGCACTTGAAGGGTTTGGCGACGGCTTCAAGGAGTTTCTAGAGCTGGAGTACAGATAATGAGCGCAGAAAGCAAAGTCAGAAACCGACTTAAACGAGTTAACGCGCCAACTAGAATTGCCGGACAATCAGAACAGAAGATTTCCGAGCACAGCTACTTTGCAGTCTACGACTTGGAATTCACCGAGCCGACAGCAGCAGAAGTCAAGGCCGCTGCTGAGAAGGCCACGCGGGATAGAAAGAAGGTAGGTAAAGAAGCGCTTGATACTCTCACGCTGACAATTAGCGGTAACGAATTCGCGATCGCCCTGCAAGCTTCTTTGCTAGATGCCATCCGAGATTTGATTCGCTATGAGCTCAAGAAAATCAAGGGCGGTGATTCGGAGGAAGAAAGCGGCAAGCAAGGGGTAGAGCGCGCTGGTCATCCAGAAGTCAAGCTGTGGTTTTTTGAAAAAGCCGCCGATGTGGCTCCGGGTTACACTCGCTTGAAAGGAGAGATTAGTTTTGACTTGATGAACTTTGTCGATTCCTCTAATTTGGCAAAGCAGGGTAAAAGCCAACTGATAAAAGAGTCTGACATCAAGAAGCTTTCAGCCCAAATCAAGACTATTTTTACCGAAGCTTTCAAATGGGAGCGCGGAGAAAAAATGGTTGTGTACCACGATTGGGAGCGAGGGTACTCGCTGCAGATTTTATGCCCGACAGAAGCTGAAGGAGTGCGAATTGTTAAAGAAGTCTTAAAAATTCAAGGGCATGAATTGCGATCGCAATTCCTCAAACTAAATTTACCCATCGGAACTCCGAAGCCTACAATTCCTATCCCGAAAGACGAAGAGGTACTCGGAAAGAAGCGTAAACACAAGCGATACCGCCCAAAAAGCACGGTTTATTATTCCTACGCAACGCTGCATTTACCGAGTTACGGGCAGAAAATAGCGCTGGCGTAGAAATGCTTATTGTCACTATGCCTAAAGGTATAGGTTAGAATATGAATAAGTTTATTGGTAACTTCAATGATTGATGATAATGCGACTATTACTGATGCTATTACTACTAACATCGGCGTGAAACTTCAGACAGAAGTTAACGAAAATACCAAGAATTATCTAAGGATTGAAGCGATACGGCGGCATTTGACAATGGGACAGTTGTTAGATGAAATTGTAAAAATGTTTTGCCTTGACGTACCAAAAAGCACTTCTTAATTGATACGGCAATTTGTTAAAAATTAACCTCGATTTAATCGGGTTTTTCGCGGCCCTGGGCTGGAGGGTTTTTTGATACGCGCAATTATTTATTGCAGAGTTTCGACAGATGATCAGAATTGCGATCGGCAAGAACGAGATTTGAGAGAGTTCGCCGATCGCGCCGGGTATGAGGTGGTGGAAGTTGTGCGGGAGACTGCCAGCGGTGCTCGAACCGATCGCCCGGAGCGCAAAAAAATTATGGCGGCTGCTCAGGCAAGGAAATTTGCAGCGGTGCTGGTGACTGAGGCGAGCCGGTGGAGTCGTAGCACGATCGATTTGTTGGGAACGCTGCGAGATTTGAATGGCTGGGGGATTAGCCTTGTCGCCTTGTCGGGTATCGGCCTCGACTTGAGCACGGCGCACGGGAAATTAATGGTTACACTACTTTCGGGAATTGCCGAGTTTGAACGCGACTTAAACCGCGAGCGGATAATGTCAGGGATTGCATCGGCGAGGGCGAAGGGCCGCAAGTTTGGCAGGCCGCGAGTGTCGGAAAAGGCGATCGCCTTTGTGCATCAGTTGCGGTCGGAGGGTAAAAGCTACTCGGAAATTGCGGCGACTTCTGGAGTTATACCAATTTCCTAAAATAGTGCTACAGTTAGTAGGTGTACCTTTGGTGAATTAGTACCCAAATATAAAGAAT
>NZ_JAUBPW010000155.1:0-2172 GCF_036700965.1 Microcoleus sp. Pol8_D6
TTGCATCAAGGATAGCAAAATTGTCATCACCAAAAACTGAGATGGCGTCAGGTATTTTTGTAAATGACTCTGGTAGAATCTTAGTATCATTATTTTTTTGGATAGGCAAGCGTGTAACAACTCTGCTGCCTATCTTTTTTTACCACAAGTTGGCTCAATCCTTACTAACTATGAGTTTGGGGCGGGTCGTCACCCCCCCAGGATATCACAAGAGTTTAGGACTATGCAAAAGATCTCAAGCAGGACTTACGCATGAACGCTATATATAGCGTTTGGCTTAATAGAGAAGGCTAAGCCTTTCGGACTGGATACAACTTTAAAACCCAGGCTCATCAACCCCAGGAAATTGAAATATAAAAGCCAAAACTAGACCAAGGTCATCTTAAGAGTGGGGGTTTGTAGTTCCCGACTTAAATAGTCTGATAACAGTCCTTGTTTAAGTTGATAGATAGTCAAATTCATCTGATTGGCGAGGTCTTTGAGCCTAAGCCAGACTAGAATAGCGCATCCAATATGATTTCTTTGAATCCGGGCTTTTCTGCACTGGCACTTGGAAACTCCAGTCAGTTGTTTCAGTTCTCTGTGAAACTCCTCAATTTTCCATCGATTGGCGCACACATCTTTAACGTCATCCGTAGAAGACTGAGAAATATCGTTGGTAGCGACATATTCCGTGTCGCCGTTCGAGGCAACTACCCGGAATAATTTCACTTTTTTTAGATTAGGAAACCCTTTGACTTTTACGATTTTTCCTGACTCATTTTCCTCATCACTCCAGCTCAATTTTTCAATTCGTTTGTACTTTTCTACCCCTCCTGTATCATCAACTAATCGATTTTTTTTAAAGGGACAGTAGTAAAACTTACCCAAGCTATCAATTAACAGCATTAAATCTTTGGTCGCATACCAACTATCCATCAAGACGCTCCCAAAAGGCAATTTCTTGTGATAGACTATACCTTTGAGCATATCTTCTACATGGTCTAGTTTAGTCTTTCCGTCTCCATCAGGGTCATAAATGCGGTAATCCACTATCCAAAAAAGCCCTTTTTTTGGAT
Organism: Microcoleus sp. Pol8_D6; assembly: GCF_036700965.1. Taxonomy (NCBI): domain Bacteria; kingdom Bacillati; phylum Cyanobacteriota; class Cyanophyceae; order Oscillatoriales; family Microcoleaceae; genus Microcoleus; species Microcoleus sp. Pol8_D6. The sequence continues at coordinate 1,059 of NZ_JAUBPW010000155.1, forward strand.
TGACATAGATGCAAGTAACTAGACCAATCCCCCGAATTACCAGTTTTTCGTTTCCACTATATTGTCGGCTACTCAGCTCGATTTTAGTGGCAAATCTTTTATCAATAACTGTGTCGTCAAATAAAAGATAACCTCCTTCATCAGTTTGGATAATCAGCTTAACTTGCTTCCAAAGCATCCGGGAAGTGATTTTTTCAGTTTTTAATAATAAATTAATAGTATCGTGGCTGCAGCGCTGGAGATGGTCAGCCAGATTGGTCACCGTATAATTAATTTGACTGCTTAATAAATATTGACAATAGTCAAGGGTCGTAAATTTCATACGCCATCGAGTTTTCGGCTCATTTACTATTTTACAGCCAAGCTTTTCTCTGAAGTCCCCTCCATCCAGAAAAAAAATCTTATAAAAAAAAGAAAAAATATAAAATCTAGCAATAGTTCAGGCGATTTTCTAGCGAGGAGTAGCGTCAGGAATCGCTCTAGTTTGGGAAGAGGGTACGCTATATATAGCGTTCGTGCGTAAGTCCTGTTACACTTAAATAATTGTAGATGCAGTAGTGATGTATTATTATCATAATACTCCCGATATATGCTGGGAATGGATAGTTATTAAGGGTCTGATTTTTAACATTTTAAGGGTTAAGAAGATTTAATTCATGCCCTCACGTCAATTTTTAGGGATTCCTAACTGGGTGATACGATTGTTGCACAGACTTTTGGGTGTTTTTACTCACGCTTTGTCTCGGATGATTCACTTTTACCACCTCAATCCGCCTATGTACCAGTTGAGGGTGTGGAATGTTGGTTTTAATTGAGTAAACAGTTAAAAAGCGAGTAAAATTACTCATTGACAATAGTGTTTTTAACTTAACTTGTGAGTAATGCTCCGCGAGTTCGACTGCATCCCAAGAAACTATGCTATTCCAAATCAGAAGAACTACTGAGACACTCAATTAGATTGTTAGTATATTATTTGAAATTCTGGGATGTTCCGGTTGCTCAATAATTCATACCGATATTCAGCAACGCCAAAAATTTAAGGGAGAAAAACCCTGAAGACTGCAGAGAATTAAGTCATCATCATCACCATGTGGAAACAGAGGTCAAGCCCTCG
>NZ_JAUBPW010000126.1:0-8174 GCF_036700965.1 Microcoleus sp. Pol8_D6
ACAAATAAAGTGCCTGAATTTTTTGTCTGTTAGTTACAGTTCGTTGCTGTGACATAATTATTTTTAATTCGGTCGCTCTGTCTTCAATTCTTTCTTGGTAATTTACTTTCATACAATCGTCTTTTTACTAGAAGTGCTATTGTAGCATGTTTTTGGAGAAGTGGTATTACTTGGGGCGAGATTATGAAGCGTTTACACCAATTACCATGGATTTGCCCGAAGAAAGAGGAATTGAACCAGATTATTGTTTTTATATCGATAATTGTGGGGCAATTATTGGTAAAAATAGGATTGCTTGGGGTGTTGAACCGCCACCAGATCTAGTAATTGAAATAGACGTAACTAGCTACACCGATGTAGATGATTATTTCCCTTATAAAGTGCCGGAAGTGTGGCTGTTTAAGAAAAATAAGCTCAGAATTTACGACTTGCAAAACGAGCGATATGTCGAAAGTTCAGTTAGCCGTTATTTTCCCAATTTTAATGTATCAGAAATTGTGGAGGAATGCTGGCAAATGTCGCGCGATCGCCATACAAGTGCAATAATTCGAGAGTTGCGACGGAAAATTGAAAGGGAGAACGGTTGAATCATATCGTGTCCGGTGAATCGATCGTAATTCCTGTAGGGGCAGCTTCACCACCAACAATAATTGCCTAAAACCAACAATTCTCATAAACCTGCCCGCGCCCAAGGATTACAAACAATTTTGATTGTGGTTAATCAAACAAACATGGTGTTCTGCCAAATCTTAATACTTTTGTCACTGCTGCCGCTAGCCAAAAACTCTCCTTCCGGGCTAAAATTAACCGAATATACCGAGTTAGTGTGACCCGCAATATTACAAATTTCTTGACCATCTTTCACTCGCCAAATCTTGATAGTTTGATTGCTGCTACTAGCCAGAATATCGCCATCGGGACTAAAAGCAATAGAATCAACATACCAAGAATGTCCTGTGATAGTTAAAACTTCTTGCCAATCTTTGACCCACCAAATTTTAATAGTATTGTCATGGCTGCCGCTAGCCAAAAACTCTCCATTTGGACTAAAAGCTATGCAGCGAACGGAGTCTGTATGACCTGTAATTGTGCGAATTAGCTTCCCATCTTTAACTCGCCAAATTTTGACTGTTCTGTCCCAACTGCAGCTAGCAAGAGTTTCTCCATCAGGGCTAAAAGCAACAAAATAAACTAAATTGATGTGACCCGCAAGCGTGCGAATTTCTTGCCCGTCTTTGACTCGCCAAATCTTGATTGTTCTGTCCCAACTGCTGCTAGCAAGAGTTTCGCCATCGGGACTGAAAGCTGCCCCGTAAACTGAGTTATTGTGACCAATCAGGGTGCGGATTTCTTGTCCATCTTTCATCCGCCAAAGTTTTACTGTTTTGTCGTGGCTGCTGCTGGCTAGCATCTGTCCGTCCGGGCTGAAAGCTACTGTATAAACCGAGTTAGCGTGTCCTGTGAGGGTGACAATTTCTTGCGCGTCTTCAACTCCCCACAGCTTGATTGTTTTGTCATCGCTGCCGCTGGCTACAACTTCTCCGTTGGGGCTGAAAGCCACAGAGTAAATTAAGTTTTTGTGTCCTGTTAGGGTGTGAAGACATTGCCAGTTATAGGTTTGCTGTTGGGGCTGGGCGGGAGTTTTTCCTGGTTTAACTAACTTGGAATTTGTTTGAGGAATTGCTAGATCGATCGCAACTTGGGGATTAATTTCTTTTAATACTTCAACAGCCGTTTGATAGCGGCGGTTGGTAGCATTTTCAATCATTTTGTCTAAAATTTTTCCGAGTTGTTCACTCACCGGTTTGTAGGCTAAATACTGCCGCCATATCCAGGCATCTTCACCAGGATCGAACAGGTCAAAAGGGGAAACTTGAGTTAGCAAATACAAACAAGTTACGCCTAAACTGTACAAATCGCTGGTAAAAAATGCTTTGCCTCTAGCTTGTTCGGGGGCGATGTATTCGGGGCTGCCGATGCTGGTTCCGGTTTTGAGTAATGCTGTACCTGTGGCAATTTTGGCGGCGCCAAAGTCTACTAAAACTAATTGTTTGTCGGCGCGGCGGATGATGTTTCCGGGTTTGATGTCTCGGTGAATAACGTTGTGGGAATGGATGAAGTGAAGGACGGGTAATAAGCTATTAAGTAAGTCTTGAATCTGATTTTCTGTAAATGTGCCTTCTGTTTCTACAATTTGTGCTAAATTTTGCCCGTCGATAAATTCTTGGACTACATATTGTCTGCTGTCTTGGATGGAATAGGCTAATAGTTCGGGAATTTGAGGGTGTTTGCCCAATTCGTCTAATCGCATTGCTTCTTGTTCAAAAAGTTCGGCTGCTTTTTTGCTGTTGCGATTGCTTGCTGATGGGATGAGTGGGGTTTCTGGGGGTAAAAATTGTTTGATGACGCAGCGAGGTTTTGAGGGCTTGTCTTCGTCAACGGCGAGGAATGTTCTACCAAAACCCCCTTGTCCGATCGCCTTTATAGCCCGGTAGCGATCGCGCAGCAGCAGTTTTGAACGGCAGTTTCTGCAAATTTTGGCTGCGGGAGGGTTTTGTGGCTTGGAACAGTTCGGGTTTAGGCAGTAACTCATTCGATTTTAGATTTTAGATTTTAGATTTGGGGATTGGGGATTTGAGATTTGCAAAGCTAGATCAAATAAAACTTGCGCCTAAATACCAAAGAAACCGGGTTTTTACCGAATCTGCGGGCTGTAACGAAGTACAATGCAAAAAACCCGGTTTCTGACTATCCCTGCGTCCGGGACTGTAAAAGTTGGTTTTAGCGTTCGGACTTTAGTCCTTTATCAACTGTCAACTGTTTTAAAAGTTCCACATAACGGGGTTATCGTCTAAATGATCGGTGACTGTGCGCCCGATCGCATCAATCTCTTTTAATTCCTCTTCACTCAATTTTACCTCAGCAGCTTTAGCATTTTCGGCTGCTTGTTCCCCGTCGCGCGCGCCGACAATTGCATTTGTTTGTGGCTGGGAAATCAACCAAGCTAAAGCTAAGTTGCCCAAGCTTATCTGGTGGCGATATGCAATTAGCCTGAGTTGATTTAATGCTGTTTGCACTCGGTCGTAATTTTCTTTGATGAACAGCTTATTTTTGGCGCGGTGGTCGCCTTCTTCAAACTTGTGTTCGGGCCCGAATTTACCTGTCAATATTCCTTGAGCTAGAGATGAATAGGCAATGATGGAGATATGATTGTCCACACAATAGGACATCGCATCTTTTTCTACCCAGCGCCAAAACAGAGAATAGGGCGGTTGCAAGCTGTCGATGCGTCCGTATTGGGCGGCTTCTTCTATTTGGGCGCGGGAGAAGTTGGAAACGCCGATCGCCCGAATTTTTCCCTGTTCTTTTAACTTGTTCAGGGCGTCCATTGTTTCTGCAATTGGCACTAACTCGGAATTCCAAGTGCCAGCGGGCCAGTGGATTTGGTAAAGGTCGATATAATCGGTGTTGAGGTTTTTTAGCGATCGATCGCAGGCTTCGATTACCAAATCGGGTTTCAGGTGGTTGGCGAAAACTTTGCTAGCATAAACTACTTGCGATCGCACATTTGAAAGTGCTTGACCGATAATTTGTTCCGAATGCCCTTCTCCGTAAACCTCAGCCGTATCAAAGGTGGTAATACCTGCCTCAAAAGCGGCGCGCATTGCTTTGACAGTTTCCGCATCCTCAATTCCCACCCACATTCGCTTCCCAGCTTGCCAAGTCCCCATAATTATCGGCGTAATCTCAATTTGTGATGTCCCCAATTGTCGCTTTTGCATACCCTAACTCCTCATTTATATTTTTAGTATTCACCCTCAAGCTCTATAATCTTAACAGAAAAAAGTTGTGTAGTCATGTACAGTAATGCTATCGTTTTATTTTGCAATAAAGAGTGATGTACAAAGTTGAAAATTAAAAATGGGAGCATCTCAACGAAAGCAGCCAAGCCCAGAATTGGAGTTAGGAGTCAGGAGCGAGTAGGAAAAAAGTCAGAAGCAAGAAGGAAGAAGCCAGAAGAAGTGTTTTTACAAATATGACATGGCTCCCCTTATAGTAGTCTAAAACTACCTTGTAAAGCAATAATTTAATCCTCTAAAATCACTTCTGCATCTTGTGTTGCTTGAGAACTTTAGCGGGACTGATAAATGAAATGCCCTGAGAAGAAGAGGTACTAATCATGACAGCTTCAATGACAGGATCATAAACCGTTTTTTCTGCAACCCACTCCACAATAAAGTTTGCACCTGAGCCTCCACTTGTATCATCTGCTGCAATGAAAAAGTCTGTGGAAGCAAGCGGCTTGAGTTCTACTGGACTCTTAATGTCTTGCCTAATCAATTTCCCATCATTATCGTAGTAACGCACCGAAGTGATAATAATTGAATTTGTCAGATCCGTATTGCGGATACTGAGCGTCGCTGACAAATTCATCACATTATCCTGGCTATTGTAGTGATAAATATGTGAGTAAATAGGGACATATACGGTTTGTCCCATCACAACTTTTGTTTGATCTAACGGGACTGCTCTCAGTGAGGTTTCACGTTTTGTATCAAGTTGTTGTCTTGGTGAGGTAGTTTGGTCTGAACAAGAACTCAGGACGATCGCCCCTAGCGCCCAACCAACCCAGAAATCATGTTTAAACTTCATCGGCATTCATCCAAATACACCACATACATTGCAGTTACGTCTAAAGCAGAAAGCAGAGTACACCTTCTCTCTCGTTTGAGGCGGCTTAGTGATAAAGTTTGAGCGGCAGTTCAACCTGGAACGTTGAGCCTTTGCCCACTTCACTCGTCACCTGTATTTGTCCGCTGTGTGCCTTGACAATTTGTTCGACGATCGCTAACCCCAGCCCAAAGCCTCCACTCTCCTGCGAGCGATCGGTGTCTACTCGATAGAAGCGATCGAAAATATAGGGTAAGTCCGCTTCTGGAATACCGATTCCCGTATCGATTATCTGAATGACTGCCAAATTGGAATGAAGAACTAGGCGTATCTGTATAGTTCCGCCAACGGGAGTATATTTACAGGCATTGTAAAGCAAGTTTTCGACTACTTGCCGTAGCAAATCAGGATCGGCCAACAATTCAATCCGTTGTGCCGGTGATTCGCAGGTTAGTTTGATATTTTGGACTTCTGCAAGTGCGAGAAACTGGGTTGCTAAATTGCTGAGGAACTCGTTGAGATTGATTAACCTGAGCGATTCCGGCGCTAGTCGCCCCTGATGCCGAGCTAACAGCAGCAAATTATTCACCAGCAGTCCCATTGATTTCGCACTGTCTACAATGTTTTCCAAGGGGGGGTGGTAGCGCGAGTCATCAGTCGCAATCATTAACCCAAGCTGGGCATTGGTGAGGATGGCAGAGAGGGGGGATCGCAACTCATGAGAGGCATCGGCTGTAAAGCGTTGAAGCTGTTGATAGGCTTGCCGAATCGGTTGCATGGCCAGCCCACTGAGAAACCAACCTGTAAGGGCAATTAAGCCCAGTGTCAGCGGGACAGCGAAAGTGAGCACAATCTGAAGCTGAGTGAGCCTGTTTTGAGTTTCTGTCAGGGGAGTTGCAACCTGAAGATAACCGAGTACCCCAGTTCTACCTTCAACGGGTAATGTCACCTGACGCAGCCAGATTCCTTTTCCCAAAAGTGGATCGATCGATCGAACTGTGAGATAACCAAAGGGCGTATTTAACTGCTCTGAAGAAGGAGTCCCAAAAAAACGAACTAACCGCCTTTGTGCGTTATACCAGCGTACATAAATCAGATCTTCTGCAAGCGGATGAGACCCACTGCCTAACAAGGAGACATGACTCAGATCGACCTGGCTCTGGTTTTTGCGAACTTCATAATGTACGCTGGCAGCCATGACTCTAGTCTTGTCATAGAGCAGTCGGTCAAGGGCTTCTAGTTTATCTTTTACCTCAATCTGGTAAATCACCCCTGCAAACAGCACGAGAATGCTTCCCATGGAGAGGGTGAACCAACGAGCCAGATTGCGACGACTTTGATTAAACATGACTTGCCTTCACGATCGTTACTTTTCAGGGGAAGTGAGGCGATAACCCATACCGTAAATGCTCTCAATCCAGTCTGCCGATCCTACAGCCTGCAAGCGTTGGCGGAGTTTGCGAATTAGAACCGTAATTGCATTGCTCTCTGGTTCAGTCCCCCATTCCCACACAGCTTGTTCAATCTGATTCCGAGTCAAAACCTGTCGAGGATGACGCATAAAATACTCCAACAACTGAAACTCGCGACTGGAGAGGGAAACAGTTGCACCTTGTCGCTCAACAGTCAGAGTATCGAGGTGGAGTTGTAGATCCTCAAGGCTGAGCGTATCTCCTTGCCAAAGGGGCGATCGTCGTCTTAATGCCCGCACTCGTGCCATGAATTCAACCAAATCGATGGGTTTCACCAGGTAATCATCTGCACCTGCGTCTAACCCAGTCACTTTTTCCGGCGTGGTGTCTCTTGCGGTGATCATCAAAATCGGCGCTGTTTTCCCTGCGGCTCGATATTGACGACAGAGATTTACCCCACTGATATGTGGCAACATCCAGTCCAAAATCAACAAATCATATTCTTTTTCTGATAACAGCCACTGTGCCGTCTGTCCATCTTTTACCCCATCCACGCTATGTCCTGCTTGAGACAGCACTGTTTGAAGTGGCATCAGTTGCTTTGGATCGTCCTCCACCAGCAAAACTCTCATATCTCGGCTCGCCTCCTTCGCAGCTTGCAGTTTTAAGAATTATTAGAGTTTGAGGCGATTCGCGCATCTTCTTTAAGCTAGATTTTAGGAGATATCCAGTTGTATTAAAGTGCCAATATAGCAATCCTAAATGATTCAGATAAATTTGTAGGGGTAGTGCTAAGAGTTCCTATCCCTTATCTATCGGGCAACCACGGGAGGATTGCCCCTACAATAATTATGCAAATGATTTAGAATTGCTATAGATAGTAAGAGCCTCAGAATAAATGGGAAAGAATAGCGGATGATTAGACGTTGGCTGCAAGTCTCAGGCGCAGAGTTTTGGTTGCCATTGCCGTTTGTGGCGATCGCGTTTTGGGTTGGTTCCAGTTTCCTAATGGCTCAAGAATTACAACAACCCCAGATAGTAAAGAATAAACTTCAGGCAGATACCCAGCTTAAAGCAACGGTGTCTGTCAATATATTGCTGATCAACGCGGTGATTAACCGAAAACAAGGAACCACCCAGGTTGCGGTAGAAACAGCAGAACCCATTTTGAAGCGATTGGAATTAGAATTGCCAATGACTGACGCAACCCAGATAGAGGCAGCGATCGCCCAAGAACTACAGTTATCGCGTCAAAATGTGCGGCAGTTAGTCCGTTACGAGATCGTTGAATAAATTTATTGTTTCAATTTTGCGCTCGCATCCAGTCAAATAAGGTTGTTAAATTTATAGGTTTCCTCGCTGCGATCGAGCAATTGCTCAAGCGGCAAGAAGCGTCCAATACTCTTGCCACTTCACTGTTAATAACTACTGAGTGACGATTTCGTTATTGATGGAAAAATTCGCTGCATTTTGCCGAGCAATTTGTTCTGCCAATGCTTTTTGTTCTGCCGTTTGAACGCGGCCTGTTAACACAATCGAATTATCCCGATCGTCTGCGTCCAAATCGAATTGCTTGAGGGTGGCATCGGAGTCTAAAGCATCTTCTACGCGATCAGCAATATCGTCAATGTCTTGATTTTCAGCCGTCTGTGCGGTCGTGGTTGCAGGCGCAGCAGGGGTTGAAACAGTCGTATTTCCAGTGGCAGTTGTGGGAGCAGAAGTAGATGGAACAGTTGTCTGTGAAGTATTGGGGGAGGTGCAAGCACCTAAACCCAAAATTGCAACTGTGCTGACGCTGATTCCTTGCACAAATAGCTTTAATAATTGCATATTCTTTGTTTGTTTTGTTGGTAGTGAAACGCAATTTTGCCGATAAAACTCAGGATGAAGTCTTTGAGCCTTTGAAATTAACATATAAATGTACGATTGTTCATCTATCAAAAGTAATGCTTTTTACAACCTTATTAATAAAAGGCAACAATAAATCAAATCCAGTGAACTAAGGTTGGCAAGCCTATACAGCGGTTCCCGCTGTAATGAGGTACAATCAATAATAATGAAATATCATTGTGTAATCAAACCTAATGAAAG